>JBLRXF010000023.1:0-16485 GCA_047920875.1 Haliea sp.
GGGAAAATGCTGCCAGTTCCCGATACTGCGCCAGTGCCGTACGAATACCACCGGAGAGCTTCTTGATGATCTTGGTCTGGGCGGCGCCACCTACCCGGGATACCGAGATACCGGCGTTCATCGCCGGACGCACGCCCGCGTTGAACATGTCGGCTTCCAGGAAGATCTGACCGTCGGTGATGGAGATCACGTTGGTCGGAACGAAGGCGGAGACGTCGCCGGCCTGAGTCTCGATCACCGGCAGGGCAGTCAGCGAGCCCGTCTTGCCTTTCACTTCGCCCTTGGTGAACTCTTCGACGTAGGCTGCATTAACACGAGCCGCACGCTCCAACAGGCGGGAGTGCAAATAGAACACGTCGCCGGGGTAGGCTTCCCGGCCCGGAGGCCGGCGCAGCAGCAGGGAGATCTGACGATAGGCCCAGGCCTGCTTGGTCAGGTCGTCATAAATGATCAGGGCGTCCTGACCGCGATCGCGGTAGTACTCACCCATGGTGCAGCCCGCAAATGGCGCCAGATACTGCATGGCGGCAGGGTCAGAGGCCGTGGCCGCTACCACAATGGTGTGCTCCATGGCGCCGTGTTCTTCCAGCTTGCGCACTACTGCAGCCACCGAAGAAGCCTTCTGGCCAATGGCAACATAGATACACTTGATGCCAGAGCCTTTCTGATTGATGATCGCGTCCACCGCGATGGCTGTCTTGCCTACCTGGCGGTCGCCGATGATCAGCTCGCGCTGACCACGACCGATCGGCACCATGGCATCGATGGCCTTCAGACCAATCTGCACCGGCTGGTCAACGGACTGACGAGCAATAACGCCAGGCGCGACCTTTTCCAGTGCGTCGGTAAGGGCGGCGTTAATGGGCCCCTTGCCATCAATCGGCGAACCGAGGGCGTCAACGACACGGCCCTGGAGTTCCGGACCAACCGGCACTTCCAGAATACGGCCGGTGCAGCGGCAGGACTGGCCTTCCGCCAGCGTCTTGTAATCGCCAAGGACCACGGCGCCTACCGAGTCGCGCTCGAGGTTCAGCGCCATGCCGAAAATACCGCCCTCGAACTCGATCATCTCGCCGTACATGACGTCGGTCAGACCATAGATACGGATAATCCCGTCTGATACCGACACCACGGTGCCTTCATTGCGCGCTTCAGAAGAGACATCAAGCTGGTCTATGCGCTGCTTGATCATCTCACTGATTTCTGACGGATTCAGTTGCTGCATGCTCTGTTCCTCAATCCTACGAATTCATCGCCGTCGCCAGCTTGTTCAGCCGGCCACGCACGGAGCCGTCGATCACCAGATCGCCAGCTCTAATTAACACACCACCCAACAGGCTTGCATCGGTCGTGTTGTGCACGTTCACTTCACGCTCCAGGCGTTTGGCCAGTGCGGCGGCCAACTTCTGGGTCATCTCATCCCCTAGCTCAAACGCTGATACCACTTCCACGTCAACAGATTTCTCAAAGCGCGCCTTGTAACCGGCAAACAACGCAGTGATCTGTGGCAACAGACCCAGGCGCTTGTTGTCTGCGAGGACGGCCAGAAAATTGTGGACCGCGGCGCCAAGGCCATCGCCGCAGACATCCGCGAAAATCGCCGTCAGCTGCTGGCCGCTGAGGGAGGGGTCCTTCAGCAGCGCCTGTACCCGGGCATCGGTGGCCACCGCAGCTGCGGACTGCAGCTGCGCGTGCCACTCGCCCAGCGCCTTGCCGTCGCGCGCGTACTCGAAGGCTGCCCTGGCATAGGGGCGAGCCAGTGTGGTCAGTTCCGCCATAAGGTCCTCGCCATCAGAGTTCTGCAGCCAGCTTTTCGACCAGATCGGCGTGGGCACTGTGGTCAATCGTGGCTCCCAGCACCTTCTCGGCGCCGGCCAGGGACAGCGCTGCAACCTGGGAGCGCAGGGTCTCGCGCGCACGGTTGGTTTCCTGTTCGATCTCGGCTCGCGCCGAGGCCTTGACCCGCTCCGCCTCGGCCTGGGCAGCGACCTTGGCTTCCTCAACAATCTGGTTGGCCCGCTTGTTGGCCAGATCGACGATTCCAGAAGCTTCGTGCTTGGCTTCCTTGAGGCGCTCAAGCGCTTTTTCCTGCGCCAGTTCCAAATCGTGGCTGGCACGGTCAGCCGCAGCCAGACCGTCTGCAATTTTCTTTTCGCGCTCCTGCATGGCAGCAATAATCGGCGGCCAGACAAACTTCATGCAGAACCACACGAAGCCAAAGAAGGCGATTACCTGCCCGATAAGCGTAAGGTTGATGTTCACGCCGTACTCCTCACAAATATGATGGGGCAGCCGGTGCGGCCGCCCCGCTCACGACATTGTTGCGGGGCCCGCTCAGGCCATGCCGGGTGCAACAACGAAGATCAGGTACATGGCCAGACCAACGCCGATGATCGGAATCGCGTCTACCAGACCCGCGCCCAGGAAGAATGTGACCTGCAGTTTAGGGGCCAATTCTGGCTGACGGGCAGAACCTTCGATGAGCTTGCCGCCCAGCATGCCAATGCCAATAGCGGCGCCCAGACCACCGAGGCTGATCATAATTGCAGCAGCAATAAGAACTAATTCCATGATTTTCTCCTAGCGTTAAAAAGCAAAGTTAAAGTGAATCAGTGGTCTTCGTGGGCCATGCTGAGATACACGATCGTCAGCACCATGAAGATGAACGCCTGCAAGGTGATTACCAGGATATGGAAAATCGCCCAACCGATTTGCAGGATGCCTGCAGGCACCATCCAGACCAGACCGGCACTGAACAGGGCAGCAATAAGAATAAAGATCATCTCGCCAGCATACATGTTGCCGAACAGACGCAGCGCGAGAGAAAAAGGCTTGGCCAGCAATCCCACGATCTCCATGAACAGATTCACGGGGATAAATGCGGGGTGGTTGAAGGGATTCAGCGCCAGTTCCTTGGCAAAACCGAAGCCCTTTACCTTGATGGAATAGTACAGGATCAAGATAAGTACACCGATCGACATGCCGAAAGTAATGTTGGGGTCCGTCGAAGGAACAATCTTGTGGTATTCGACCCCCAACAACATCATCAACTCGGGCACAATATCCACCGGCACGAGGTCCATCAGATTCATCAGGAAGATCCAGACGAAGATGGTCAAAGACAGGGGTGCGATCAGCGGGTTACGACCATGGAAGGTGTCGCGGACAGTGTTGTCGACGAACTGAACAATCATTTCGATGGCGTTGACGAATCCGCTGGGAACACCGGAGGAGGCCTTTCTCGCGACGCTGTAAAACATCCAGCTGAATACAATGCCGAGGCCTATCGACCAGGCCATGGAGTCGACGTGAATCGCGGTGAAGCCCATGGCAGCGGCTTCGGCGCCACCGTGTGCCATGACCCAGGCACCACCGTCACCGATGATGGAACCGTCATAACGCTCATAACCTTCCGGCAACTTGCCATAGGTCAGGTTGGTCAGGTGGTGGACAATGTAATCTGAAACGGTCTGGTTTTCGCCTGCCATCGATCACAACTCTTGTTTCGGTTCGTTTCTGCGGGCTACGGTTTCAATAGCAGCCAGCTTCCTGTCATTTGTACCGCCAGCATGGCGATGTATCCTGCAAAGACGGCGACCGGAGCTACCGGTTGCAGCAGGGCGAACACCGCGGCGAACCCCGCCACGCTCAAGAGGAACTTCCCG
The DNA here is from genome assembly GCA_047920875.1 of Haliea sp. Classification (GTDB taxonomy): domain Bacteria; phylum Pseudomonadota; class Gammaproteobacteria; order Pseudomonadales; family Halieaceae; genus Haliea. The sequence goes on from JBLRXF010000023.1 coordinate 3,666, forward strand.
ATTGCTCCACCCAGTGCCGACCGCGCCATTTCGGGCGCAGACTGCGCTCCCCTCGAGCGAAACAGTCTGACGGCAAACCACGCCTGCGGAGCAATAGCTACCGCACCTCCACACAGGACCGACAAAGCGTTTGTCTGGTCCAGCGCCAGCCATGTCAGCAGGCACAGGGGAACAAGCGTGGCGACTTGAGCCAGGGTTACGCGATGGATCGGGGGGACCGGAATCGTGTTCACAACCTTGCGGAACACCAACCGGACCTCTCGCCATTGACCACGCGACAGTTCCTCGTTTTGGGCGGCGGCATTATAGGAGTATTAAGAGCCAGGTTCAACCACGACACGATGGCGTGAGTGTCGAAATTTCGCTGTAGTTGCCCGCAAGATTGCGACATATTCACCATTTTTTCGGCGTTAAGGCCCTATAGCTACAGTATCTGGTAGTACCCAGGAAACGGACCACAATATGCTGTGGTAAGGTTGCCTGGATACTATTTTATATGGCCCAGAATACCGTCGAGTTCGTCCAGGCTGTTGTAGCTCAGTACCAGCTTGCCCTTGCCTTTCGCAGAGTGCTGAATCTGCACTCTGGCACCGAGTTTCTGCGAGAGATCATCCTGCAGCTGACGGATATTCGGATCCAGCCGCGAAGGCGGCTGGACCGGCGACGCCTGACGCGCCACCAGCATGCGCACCAGGGCCTCTGTCTGCCGGACTGACATGCCCTTGCCGACCACTGTGCGTGCGGCCTGTGATTGCTGCATCCCTTCCAGGGCCAGCAGGGCGCGGGCATGCCCCATCTCCATGTCTCCGCGTTCCAGCAGCAGCCGTACATCTTCCTGGAGCGACATCAGGCGCAGGAGGTTGGCAATCGTAGACCGTGACTTGCCTACAGCGTCGGCAACTTCCTGTTGCGTGAGGTCAAATTCCTGCTGCAGCCGCTGCAGTGAGACCGCCTCCTCGATTGGATTCAGGTCCTCCCGCTGGATATTTTCAATGAGGGCCATGGCGATCGCGGCTTCGTCGCCGACATCGCGGATCACTGCGGGCACCTGATCCAGGCCCGCAATCTGTGCAGCCCGCCAGCGGCGCTCGCCGGCAATGATTTCATATTTGCGGTCGGATATGGGCCGGACTACGATGGGCTGCATGATCCCCTGGGCGCGGATGCTCTCGGCCAGTTCCTGCAGTGATTCAGGGTCGATATCGCGTCGCGGCTGATACTTGCCGCGCTGGATGAGATCGACCGGGAGTTCTTTCAGAATGTGGTGTTCAGGCGTATCCGCTGGGGCGTCGCCTGTGGGACGGCTGGCATTGCCTACGCCCAATAGCGCATCGAGGCCTCGGCCAAGGCCCTTCTTTCTCACCGACATCACCCTCTCTCCTGGTCTGTTACCAGCGCGCTGGCGGGAATGTGCTGACGCTTTTCCTCGCGCCGGATGATTTCACCTGCGAGTGCCATGTAGGCTTTGGCGCCGCGGGAATAGCGATCATAGTACATCGCCGGGAGACCGTGACTCGGCGCCTCAGCCAGGCGCACATTGCGCGGTATGACGGTGCGGTAAACGGTGTCACCGAAGTGACTGTGTAACTGACTGGATACTTCGTTGGTCAAGCTGTTGCGTGGATCGTACATGGTGCGCAGAATGCCGTCGATCTGCAGTTCCCTGTTCACTGACTCTCCGATCCTGCGAATGGTGCTGATCAGGGCGGACAGGCCTTCGAGGGCAAAATACTCACACTGCATGGCAATCAGCACCCCGTCGGCCGCCACCAGTGCATTCAGCGTCAGCATGTTAAGCGATGGCGGGCAATCGATCAGTATATAGTCATAGCGCTCGCCAACTTCCTGCAGCGCCGCGTCAAGTCGTCGCTCCCTGTGCTCAATGCCGATCAACTCGACTTCTGCCGCGGTAAGGTCACTGTTGGCGGGGAGTACATCGAATTCTCCTTCCGGCACGCGCTGCGTAATCAGGTGCACCGGTGCGCGGTGCACCAGCACATCATAGACACTGCGCTCGATCGCATGCTTGTCTACGCCACTGCCCATGGTTGCATTGCCCTGGGGATCAAGGTCCACCAGCAACAGGCGTTTCTTCATGGCAGCCAGAGAGGCAGCCAGATTCACGCAGCTGGTGGTCTTACCCACACCGCCTTTCTGGTTTGCAATCGCGATAATTCTGGCCAAGACACGGTCCCCGGTTAATCAGCTACTGGGGGTTGAGGATAGCAGTGCCAGCGAGGGAAAGCTCCACCAGATGGCGCTGTTCGTCCAGCCCGGGGACCAACAGCCGATGTACAGCCCGCAGCTGGCAAGCTCCCACCACAGCCTGCATCTCGTCATCTGGGAAAGCGCCTTTCATTGCGAGAAACACGCCATCCGGCTGCAGCAGGTGTCGGGTGCCTGCCACCATATCTTCCAGGGAGGCAAAGGCCCGTGACAGTACCGTGTCAAACAGCCGTGAAGGCTTGAATGCCTCCACCCTGGTATGGTGAATGGTGATATTCGGCAGCGGCAATGCAGTTTGAACCTGAAACAGGAAACGGGTCTTCTTGCCATTGCTGTCCAACAGATGGAATTCGCGTTGGGGGAACATGATAGCCAAAGGCACGCCCGGCAGACCTGCACCCGTGCCTACATCGATGCAGTAGGACCCCTGCAGCAAAGGCACCAGCGCGAGGCTGTCGAGCAAATGACGGGTGATCATGGCAGCCGGGTCGCGAACCGCTGTCAGATTGTAGGCTGCGTTCCATTTCTGCAGCAGCGCGAGATATGTCAGCAGCTGTGTTTGTTGCTCGGCGATGACAGGGAGACCCAGATCTGCAGTTCCCCGGGCAAGCAGCTTGACAAGTGCAGCGTCCAATTCAGGCTGATTTGCGATCGATGGCACGGTCCAGGGCGCCGCGCTTTTTGAGGTAGATCAGCAGCAAGGACACCGCAGCAGGGGTAACCCCGGGGATACGCCCGGCCCGGGCAAGAGTATCAGGACGGGCTTCGCTCAGCTTCTGCCGGACTTCGTGGGACAAACCGTCCACTGCAGCATAATCAAGAGATGCTGGTAGTACGGTATTTTCATAACGGCGCAGGCGCTCAACCTCATCCTGCTGGCGATCGATATAACCGGCGTACTTCGCCTGGATTTCAACCTGTTCGGCTGCCTGCTGATCGGCGAGCGGCTCACCCTTGAGCCCGGCGAGATCCGCGTAATTGATACCCGGTCGCTTCAACAGGTCAGCCAGAGAGTACTCCCGGGTCAGCGGCGCCTTGAGCTTTGGTCCCAGCAGCACGGCTTCAGGAGTCGCCGGGTGCACCCAGGTAGTGGCAAGGCGCCGGGTTTCCCGCTCGATGGCATCGCGTTTGCGGGCGAAGCGATCCCAGCGTGCGTCATCCACCAGACCCAGTTCACGACCTTTTGCGGTCAAACGCAGGTCGGCGTTGTCTTCCCGCAGCAGTAGCCGGTATTCCGCGCGCGACGTGAACATGCGATAGGGCTCGCGAGTACCCATGGTGATCAGGTCATCTACCAGAACACCGATATAGGCCTCATCCCGACGCGGGCACCAGGGTTCTCTGCCCTGCACTGCAAGCGCGGCATTCATCCCGGCCAACAATCCCTGCGCTGCGGCCTCTTCATAACCCGTGGTGCCGTTGATCTGACCGGCAAAATAGAGACCCGGCACCGAACGCGTCTGCAGGGAATAGTCCAGGTCCCGCGGATCAAAGAAATCGTATTCGATGGCGTAGCCAGGCCGGGTAATGTGGGCGTTCTCAAAGCCGCTAATGGAGCGCACCAAGGCGTACTGCACATCGAAGGGCAGGCTGGTGGAAATGCCATTGGGATAGAGTTCACTGGTCGTGAGGCCTTCAGGTTCCACAAACACCTGATGTGATGACTTGTCAGCGAAGCGGTGGATCTTGTCCTCGATACTGGGGCAATATCGTGGACCAACGCCTTCGATGACACCCGAATACATGGGCGAGCGGTCAAGCCCGCTGCGGATTATGTCGTGGGTCGCAGCATTGGTATGCGTGATCCAGCAGCAGCGTTGCTCAGGCCGCTGTTCCACACTGCCGAGGAAAGACATGGGAGGCGCATCGACATCACCCCACTGCTCTTCCATCTGGCTGAAATCCACACTGCGCGCATCAATGCGCGGGGGAGTCCCCGTTTTGAGGCGTTCTACCCGCAGGGGCAGTTCGCGCAGACGTTGCGCGAGGGCGATGGACGGAGGATCTCCGGCGCGGCCACCTGAGCTGTTTTCCAGGCCAATATGAATTTTGCCACCGAGAAACGTGCCGGTGGTCAAAACCACAGTAGGCGCCCTGAAGGTCAGCCCCATCTGGGTGATGGCGCCAGCTACGCGGCCGTTCTCGATCAGCAAATCGTCCACTGGCTGCTGAAAAATGGACAGACCGGGCTGCGCCTCCAGAATTTCCCGAATGGCATTGCGATATAGGACCCGGTCAGCTTGGGCTCGTGTGGCACGGACCGCAGGGCCCTTGCGTGCGTTAAGCACCCGGAACTGGATGCCTGCGCGGTCGGTGGCACGCCCCATGGCGCCGCCCAGTGCGTCAACTTCGCGTACCAGGTGGCTTTTGCCGATGCCCCCGATGGCTGGATTGCAGGACATTTGACCCAAGGTGTCGACACTGTGGGTCAGCAGCAGAGTACGGCAACCCATGCGCGCGGCAGCAAGGCAGGCTTCAGTGCCCGCATGGCCGCCGCCGATCACGATGACATCGTATGTTTGCTGGTATTCCACGCCTGTTGCCTCTGCTGAACCCGGTGTCGCTCAGCCGGGTTGCGGATTATACGGCTGCACGGGCGCTTGTTCAAAATATGTTCCATTATTTCGCAGTGCCCGGTGGATTAATCGCGAAGCCACCGCAGGAACCCAGAACATAAGTAGTATATTTTCTGTATAGAGATATATGAAATTAATGTAGTTATTATTAGTGCAGACAGCTCCTGTGGGTATCGTCTTATTTGCAATATATATCAATAGCTTGCGTTGATAACAACCGTGCTTGAAAGCACTGTGTCTGACGCCTGCAAGCGGTGTGTGGGCTGGGGACCGAATTGCCAGTCAGGGCCACACTGGATTCGACTGACCTGATTACCCCTGTATTATCAGGACGTTGCCCACCCGGCTATCCACAGTGTTATCCAGAATGAGTAACCTCTTCGTCGCAACAGGACAACACTGGGGGAAAACCGCTGACAGGCTGTGTGCGGGCTGTGATCAGTCCTGTCTGGCTGCCCGGGAGATCATTTTCCAATACAAAAGCTGGAAAAAATTTCACCCAGGAGCTCATCACTGCTCAGTGTCCCGGTGATTGTGCCTAGCGCGTCGTGGCAGGCTCTGAGATCTTCTGCCAGCAATTCACCTGCGCCGGCTTCCTCCAGCTGCAGGCGACCACTGTTCAGAAAGTCCGAAGCTTGCTGCAGTGCCTGCAGGTGCCGACGTCTCGCGCTGAACGTGCCGCTGTCACCTTCATGATAATTCATGCTGCTTTTTAGGTGCTGCCGCAGCAGGTCGAGACCCTGCCCCTGCTTTGCTGAGAGTTGGATTACGGTGTGCGTCTCCCCTGGCACCAGCGACGGTGGCAGCCCGGCGAGGTCGCATTTATTGTGTACTACGGTTACCGGTATATCGGCCGGCATGGTGCCGGCTGCCAGCGGCCAAAGCTTGGAGGGAGAAGCGTTCAAGTCCTCCTGTGTCATGTCCAGCACCAGCAAGACCCGATCAGCGCTGGCAATTTCAGCCTGGGCGCGGCGTATCCCCTCCTGCTCTACTGCGTCGCTACTGTCGCGCAGTCCGGCAGTATCTACAATGTGCAGCGGCATGCCATCTATCTGGATATATTCGCGCAGCACGTCGCGAGTGGTGCCAGCGATCGGGGTCACTATCGCTGCATCCTGCCCCGCCAGCGCATTCAGCAAGCTGGATTTTCCGGCGTTGGGCCGGCCGGCGATCACCACCTTCATACCTTCCCGCAGCAGGCTGCCCTGACGGGCGCTGTCAAGCACCGCCCGCAGGCGTTGGATTAATATCTCCAGGTCGGCCGCGACACGGCCGTCGGCGAGAAAATCGATCTCTTCTTCGGGAAAGTCGATAGCGGCCTCGACATAGATTCGGAGCCGGGTCACAGCTGTAACGAGCTCGTTGATCAGGCGGGAGAATTCACCCTGCAATGAGCGGTGGGCGTTGCGCGCTGCCTGTTCTGTGGTGCTGTTGATCAAGTCCGCTATCGCTTCAGCTTGAGCCAGATCCAGCTTGTCGTTGAGATAGGCGCGCTCGGAAAACTCCCCCGGTCTGGCCTGACGTGCACCAAAGGAGATACAGGAACGGATAAGCAGATCCATGATTACAGGCCCGCCATGACCCTGCAGTTCTACAACATCTTCACCGGTAAAGGAATGAGGGCCAGGAAAGAACAGGCCGATTCCTGTGTCCAGAGGGCTGCCGGCGGCGTCGGAAAAGGTACAGAGGTGGGCATGCCTGGGTTGCAAGGCAGTGTTCGCGATACGCTCGGCAATCTCTCTGGCATTCGGCCCTGACAATCGAACGATACCAATACCGCCGCGCCCTGGCGCGGTAGCGACGGCGGCAATAGTATCTTCATCCAGGCTCAGGTTGGGCTTCATCATGCCAGTATAGGCTGGCCGGAGCTGGCGGTGTACCGCCGCCTCAGGCCTTGGGCTTGGCTGCAGCCTTCTCGATCTGTTTGGTTATCACGTATTGCTGGGCCATCGACAGCAGGTTGTTGACCACCCAGTACAATACCAGCCCGGCCGGGAACCACAGAAAGAAGAAAGTGAAGATCACAGGCAGCCACTGCATGATCTTGGCTTGCATTGGATCCGGTGGCGGTGGGTTCAGCTTTTGCATGAACCACATGCTGGCACCCATCAGCAGCGGCAGCACAAAGTAGGGATCCATGACCGAGAGATCATTGATCCATAGGGCGAAGGGAGCATGTCGCAGTTCCACGCTTTCCATCAATACCCAATACAGGGCGATGAACACCGGCATCTGCACCAGAACCGGCAGACAGCCTCCCATGGGATTGATTTTTTCCTTTCGGTACAGTTCCATCATGGCCTGGGACTGCTTGGTTTTGTCATCCGCATACTGTTCGCGGATGTCCTGCATCTTTGGTGCAACCCGACGCATGTTGGCCATGGAACGGTAGCTGGTTGCTGACAACTGAAAGAAGGCCAGCTTGATCAGGACCGTGAGTGAAATGATGGCTACACCCCAGTTGCCCACGAAGCCCTGAATCTTGGTGAGTAGCCAGAACAGCGGCTGTGCAATCCACCAGAGCCAGCCATAATCCACGCTGAGTTCGAGATAGGGAGAGATCTCCTGTAGCCGATACTGGTCTTTTGGCCCAGCATAGAAGCGGGCGCCAACAGAGCCTTGTTGCCCTGGATCCAGCATCAGGGCGGGGCTGGTAAAACCCGCAATATTGAAACCGCTGGGGGTGACTCGGGTGCTGTAGGTATGGCTCTGCTCAGAGTTGGGAATCCAGGCGCTGAGGAAGTAGTGCTGGATCATGGCAATCCATCCACCCGGCAGCTGCTTACGGAAAGGCTCCTCGCGCATATCCTTGAAACTGAATTTGGTAAAGCGTTCGTCTGGCTGGGTAGTAGCGGCACCCAGGAACGGCTGCAGACCCATGCCGCTGGAATCTGCCTCCGGGGGTTTGCTGCTGTCACGCTTGATCTGACCGAACAGGTTTCCTTGCCAACGCTCACTGCTGCCGTTGTCAATAAGGTAGGTGACATCCATCAGGTAATCACCTCGACGCAGCGTGAATCGTTTGACGACGTTGACGTCGCTTGATCCCTGCCAATGGAGGTCAATGACCAGTGTTTCCTGGTCTGGCGCAAGTTCATAATGCGGGCTGCTGGTGGTGAAGCGGGCTCTGGCATCGCTATCGATGCCGTCGGGACCGATCAGCCCGCTCTGTGCGACATACGTGCGGCGATCGTTTTGTTCCAGCAGCACAAAAGGCTGGTTGGGTTGATCGATGTTTTCCAGGTGTTCTGGCAGGGCCAACTCAATAATGTCGCCGCCCACCAGGTCAATGGCCAGCTGCAATACATCCGTGCGAACAAGAACAACACGTTGATCTGTGTTTGCTGTCGCGTCAACGCCAATAATGGCTTGGTCATCAGCGGACTCTGGTGCCCGCGGCAGGTCTTCGTTGTTCGTTGCCACTGCCGTCGGATTGTCCAGGGTGGGTAGTTCGGGCAGAGCCGTGACGGCACCTGGGTCGGTTCCTGCTAGCAGCCGTGTTGCAGTCGGCTGTGCCGCTGTCTTGCTTGCGTCCTTGAAGGCCACCCACTCGGTCAGCAACATGAATGACAGGAGGGCGAAGGCGCCGATCAACAAAGTACGTTGCAAATCCATAATCAGTGGTCAGCTTTGTCAGTGAGTGTGCTTGCAGGGTGGTACGGGATCGATGCCGCCCTCGTGCCAGGGATGACATTTGCCAATACGGCGCAGGGTCAGGCAGGTACCCCTGAATACACCGTGCAGGGCGATGGCATCCTGTGCGTAGTGGGAGCAGCTTGGGTGGAACCGGCAGTTATCCCCAAGGAAGGGGCTGATGGCGTAGCGATACAGGGAGATAACGAAAACAATGAACCTGCGCATCAGTCGTCCCGCGTTTGTGGGGCCCTGGCGGCATTCCGGACCAGCTTCTGCCATTGCTCCCCCAAGGCTGCGAACAGCGCTGTATTGTCGAGATCGTCAAGTCCCCGGCGAGCCAGCAGGACAACGTCCAGTGGCGGGTTTGCCGGCGGTTGTTGCCGGAAGAGTTCTCGGGCAACCCGCTTGATGCGGTTGCGCTGTACCGCCTGGCGCACGTTCTTCTTGGCAATCACCAACCCCAGCCGCGACTGGGGTGTTTCGCCGACACGCGCCAGGAGCAGCATGTTCGGGTGTGAGGCCTTAACCGTAACATCATCGAAGACTGCACGGTACTGGGCCGCCGTGAGCAGGCGCCTGGACTTGCCAAAGGAGGCAGAGGTCCTGTCGCCATCAGCGCTGGCACGCACGCGGCAGACAGGTGATCAAGCGGAGAGGCGCTTGCGACCTTTTGCGCGGCGGCGACTCAGGACCAGGCGACCGCTCTTGGTTGCCATCCGTGAGCGAAACCCGTGGGTGCGCTTGCGCTTGAGGACGCTTGGCTGAAATGTTCTTTTCATGGCACAGATCCAGTAGTGTAGGTAATAAAAAGAAAGCAGACCCTCCATCGCACCGTGAGCGCAGAAAGGAAGACCGCAAAAAAGGTTGGGTATTCTAGAGAAACGGCGGAAGTAATTCAATGCGTGCACTGGTGTTTATTTCCGCGGCGGGTTCTGCTTTTTAAGGGCTGGCCACACGCCTCCAGGGTAGCCTGCCGAGTCTCGGGGAAACGCAGCAGTCACGCGGCCTGTGGCCATTGGCGCACATGTTCCCCAAAAGATATCAACAAGTTATGCACAGTATTGGGAAATCTTGTTGGCGGCCCACAAGAGCGTTCAAAAAATGATCAATATAATCCTAACATCATGATATATATAGACAATAAATTTGCCGATAAATTTCGCAGAGGTGTGGATAACTCGCGGTAAGGAGAGTATGATCCTTCGACCGGCCACTGAGAGATCCGGGTTACTAACAGCGTAAGGTAGTCGCAAGTCAACAATCATTTACGAGGCAGGGCCGCTGTGGTTAATGGCCCCAAGGGGATAGTTTTGCCTGATGTAATATGGCAGCAATGCATGAGCAGACTTCAGGATGAGTTGCCCGCGCAGCAGTTCAACACCTGGATTCGGCCCCTGCAGGCCAGCCAGACAGGCCAGCAGCTTACGCTGTTTGCCCCGAACCGCTTTATCAAGGACTTCGTCAACGACAAATTCGTACCGCTCATTCAACAGCTGTTGCAGGAGCTCAACTCGGGTGTTGCTCTGAGCCTGACGCTGGAAATCGGCACCGGGGAGGAAGCGCAGTTGAGCGGGCAAAACCAGTCACGTGTTCTGTCTCAGACGCATGCGGTATCCATGGCCCCGGCCGTATCAGGTTATGCGGTCAGCGGGGGCAATGTTTCGGAATTGCGCCCGGCCGCTCCTCTGCATGCGATACCGTCAGTGATGCCAAACCGGGAGCGTTTTGCCGGTGGTGCAGGCAGTCGCGAGGTGCTGCAGCCTCGATCCAGAGCACCAGACGAGCAGGGGCAGCAGCACCATCTTGTAGAGCACTACACCTTCGACAATTTTGTCGAAGGCAAGTCCAATCAACTGGCATTGGCGGCGGCACGGCAGGTTGCGGAAAACCCCGGCGAGTCCTACAACCCTCTGTTTCTGTATGGTGGAGTTGGTTTGGGAAAGACCCATTTGATGCACGCCGTGGGCAACGCGTTGAAACAGCAGAACCCGGAAGCAAAAGTCGTTTACCTGCACTCCGAGCGTTTCGTAGCCGACATGGTCAAGGCTCTGCAACTCAATGCCATCAGTGATTTCAAACGCTACTACCGGTCGGTGGATGCACTGCTGATTGACGATATCCAGTTTTTTGCCAAGAAAGATCGCTCACAGGAAGAGTTTTTTCATACCTTCAATGCGCTCCTCGAGGGTGGCCAGCAGATGATTCTTACCTGCGATCGCTACCCGAAGGAGATTGACGGTCTGGAAGAACGGCTGAAATCCCGTTTTGGCTGGGGTCTTACGGTCGCCGTCGAGCCACCGGAGCTTGAGACCCGGGTGGCCATCCTGATGAACAAGGCAAGCCAGGCCAGGATAGATCTGCCCCCTGACGCCGCTTTTTTTATTGCCCAGCGTATCCGATCCAATGTGCGCGAGCTTGAGGGTGCGCTGAAAAGAGTGATAGCGAGCGCCAACTTCACAGGAAAGCCGGTGGATGTGGAGCTGATCAAGGAGAGCCTGAAAGACCTGCTGGCGCTGCAGGACAAGCAGGTCAGCCTGGATAATATCCAGCGTACGGTGGCCGAGTATTACAAGATCAAGGTTGCGGACCTTATGTCCCGCCGCCGCAGTCGCTCGGTTGCCCGTCCGCGACAGGTGGCCATGGCACTTGCCAAGGAGCTGACCAATCACAGCCTGCCTGAAATCGGTGACAGTTTTGGCGGCAGAGACCACACGACAGTTTTGCACGCATGCCGTAAAATAAAGGAGCTTCGCGAAACCAATTCCGATATTCGGGAAGACTACAAAAATTTGCTGCGTTCGCTGACGACGTAGGCGCGTATGGAAGGAACCTGGATCTATGAAGTTCTCGATTTCACGGGATGCACTGTTGAGGCCGCTCAATCTTGTTGCGGGTGTGGTGGAGCGGCGGCAGACCCTGCCGATTCTTTCCAATGTGTTGCTGGTGCTGGAGGGCGACCAGCTCTCACTGTCAGGCACTGACCTGGAGGTAGAGCTGGTTGGCCGGGTCAAGCTGGCCGAGCCCGCCACCTCACCCGGTGAAGTGACAGTGCCTGCGCGCAAGCTGGTGGATATCTGCAAATCGCTGCCTGAGGGCAGCGACATAGACTTCACGGTTGAAGAGAGCAAAGTAACAGTTCGCTCTGGCCGCAGCCGCTTTACGCTGTCTACCCTGCCCGCGCGCGACTTCCCCAGTGTAGAGGAAGGCGCCGGGACCCACCGTTTTACCATCAAGCAGGGCCAACTCAAGCGGCTGATAGAACGCACCGGTTTTGCCATGGCGCAACAGGACGTTCGCTATTACCTCAATGGCATGTTGTTGGAAGTGAAGTCGGGCAGACTGAGGGTTGTTGCAACCGATGGCCATCGCCTGGCAATGTGTACCCTCCCTGATCCGGTACCCATGGAGGAGGACATACAGGTCATTCTGCCGCGTAAAGGTGTGCTTGAACTGGCGCGCCTGCTGCTCGATGAAAGCGAAGATATCGCTGTGGTGCTAGGCACCAACCATCTGCGCGCCACCACGCCAGACTTTACGTTCACCTCCAAGCTCGTTGATGGAAAGTTCCCTGATTATGAGCGCGTCCTGCCGCGCGCGGCGGACAAGATCATTATTGGCTCCCGACTTGATCTACGCCAGGCTTTTACCCGCACGGCTATTTTGTCCAATGAAAAGTACCGAGGTGTGCGTTTGAAGCTGGCGCCAGAAGTCATTGAGATCATCGCCAATAACCCCGAGCAGGAGCAGGCTGAAGAGCAGGTGTCTGTCGAGTATCAGGGTGATTCGGTGGAAATCGGCTTTAATGTGAGCTACCTCCTCGATGTTTTGGGGGTTCTTAGCGGCGAAAAGGTCAAACTGTCAATGTCTGATCCCAACAGCAGTGCCTTGCTGGAGGAGTCAACCGATGGTGATTCTGTTTATGTCGTAATGCCGATGCGACTCTGACGGGGTGTTTTGTTAACCCAGCTCCAGATCCATAACATCCGGAACCTTAGGCAGGCCACCCTGCAGGATCTGGGGCGAGTCAATATTTTCTATGGGTCCAATGGAAGCGGCAAAACCAGCGTGCTCGAGGCCGTGCACATGCTGGGCATGGCGCGCAGCTTCCGTCAGGGAACAACCCGCACACTGGTCACCCACGGAGAACAACGTTGCACCGTGTATGGCGTCAGCGCCGGTCCAGGCGCGCGAAGTCGCGTTCCTTTGGCCGTTCAGCGGTCCCTGTCAGGTGAAGTGCAAATAAAACTGGGGGGGCAGGCGGTTCGTTCGGTGGCAGAACTTGTTGAGCAGTTGCCGCTGCAGGTCATTAACGCTGAAAGCTTCGAGCTTCTCACGGGATCGCCCATTGCGCGCCGGCAATTCCTGAATTGGGGTGTGTTCCA
>JBLRXF010000024.1:0-16190 GCA_047920875.1 Haliea sp.
TGCAGATCTGGTAGATGGGGCCAGACCCCGCTGCCAGCAGGCGCTTCATGGCGTACTCGGGGGAAGTTTGCAGGTAGCGGATGTCGGCGCCCAGCGAAAGCCCGCCACTGACCAGCAGCGGCTCAATGGCCGGGTCGGTTATGCCCCGGCTGCATAGCAGTGGGGTTTCCACCTCCAGCACAGAGCGCTCGGCAAAGAACGCGCGAATGCTGGCCAGCAAAGATGCCCGTGCCCGCAGCGCCTCCTGCTCAGCGCCTGGGCGCCACTCAGCCACGGCGCTGTCTGACCGGAAACCTACTTGCTGACGCGGTTCTGGTACTCACCGGTGCGGGTATCAACCCGAACAACCTCACCGATGGTCACGAACAGGGGCACCTTGACCACGGCCCCGGTGCTCAGCTTCGCCGGTTTGGTGCCGCCCTGGGCAGTGTCGCCTTTCAGACCGGGATCGGTTTCGACAATTTCGAGTTCGACAAAGTTGGCCGGCGTCACGGCCAGCGGGCTGCCGTTGTAGAGGGTAACCTCGCAGTTGTCCTGGTCCTTCAACCAGAGGTAGGCGTCACCGACTGCCTTGGCATCGGCCTGGTGCTGTTCGAAGGTGTCCGGCTCCATGAAGTACCAGAACTCGCCGTCGTTGTAGAGGTACTGCATGGTACGGTCGACGACGTCCGCGCCCTCAAGGCTCTCGCCCGACTTGAAGGTGCGCTCCCAGACCCGTCCGCTCCTAAGGTTGCGCAGGCGCACCCGGTTAAAGGCCTGTCCCTTGCCCGGTTTGACAAACTCGTTCTCGAGAATGCTGCAGGGATCGCCCTCAAACATGACTTTGAGGCCGGGCTTGAACTCGCTGGTGGAAAAATTCGCCATGACAGGATTTACGCTGGTTAACAAGTTAGGCGCCAATGATACCGCACAGCAGGCTCGCGGGCGATATTCAGCTAGCGATTGGCGGCCGGGATACGCTACTCTTGCTGCAATCATCAGAACCAGAAACAGGACAGGGAGATCTGGGTCATGACTGACAAGCCACCCGTCAAGCTCCGGATTCCGCGGCAGGATCTAGACAGCCACAGTCTGTTTCCCCTGACACCCCAAGGGGTGCAGTCGTGGACCAGCGGTCTGCCAGTGACCAATACCCGCGAGGCTGGGCAGCAATTGCGCCAGGCCCTGGGCGAGCTCAACCGGGTGAGCTTGCCGGCAGGGCAGCGGCACGCCCTTCTCCAGCTAATGCTGCCCAACCTGAGGGTGGTGACGGCAAGTCTCTCCCGGCGTTTCATCAACCAGCCGCTGGTACTGCCCGCTGAACCGCGACAGATGGCAGAACTCGCAGACCAGCTGTTTGGTCTTGCCAGCACTGGCTATACCCTGGTTGCGGTACACGCCATTCGCGACCGCGAAAGCATACGCGACGTCAATCCTGCACGCATGGTATGTGAGGCGCTGCAAAGAGCACTGCACTTTATCGGCTGCAAGATTTTCCAGCGTTTCGAGCTGTTCCAGCCGACGGAGAATCGCGCCTGGCAGACCCTGCACCAGCTCTACGACCTGGCGGAGCGGCAGCAGCTGACGCAGCTGCGCGTCGAAGGCGCCAGGGCAGAATCCACCACGATCACCGCAACCTGGCTGCAGCCGCTGCTGCTGGCCTGCTGCAAACCCAACCAGCTGCGCCAGGGCGATCTCTCGGCGATTTTTCAAGCCCTCGGGCAGTGGGCAGGATTGGCCTCCGTAGCAACCACGGGCGAAGGCCTGTTTGCGGTTGATCTCAGTGGCGACCAGCCACCGACCTATGTCAACGATACCCGCTCAGGCACCAGTCCTGACCTGCGCGTCATCAACACCGGGCCACTGGTCGCCCACCTGACTGAACTGGGAAATTCGGGGGAGGGCAGCAGTCGTCGGGACATCGTATTTGCCGATGATGTGCGCCTGCTCCACAACATCCTGCAGCACATGATCGTATCCCTGTCATCGGTGAGCATACGCAATTTCAGCCGCCAGAGCCTGCAGCAAGAGCTGCATGTGGCCCTGGGAATGAACAGCACTCATTACTTCGTTGCCGGCGGCCTCACCTTTGCCGAGGTTCTCAACGGGAAAGGCTATCGCCCGCCCGTGAGCGAGCGCGTTCTGACCAACCCGTTCCTGGTCCAACGCAGGCGGCTCGACCCGTGGCTGGAGGCGAACGCGGATGAAATCTACAGCGGGGAGGACGATCACGGCGCCGATGAGGACGCAGACCAGCGCTACGTAGAGGTTGACGACGAAACCCGGGCGGTGCTGCTTGCAGGCCAGAGCCCGGATTCGGCAAGAGTGCAGGAGCAAGAGGAGGAGCATCGCGAGTATCGGGTCAAGACCATCGACGCCAGCCCCGGAGGCTACTGTCTGGAGTGGGAGCAGGAGCAGCCGGTTGTCATCCGCAGTGGCGATATTCTCTGCGTTCGCGAAGAGCAGGGTGGTTCCTGGGTGATTGCCTCCATCCGCTGGTTGAGCCAGCTCAAGGGCAGCAGCAGCAGCATCCTCGGCGTTGAGCTGCTGAGTCCACAGGCAACAGCCTGGGGCGCGCGCATTCAGAATCCGCAGGGAGGCTTGTCTGAGCCGATCCGGGTGCTGTTACTGCCCGGAATCAAACTGGTGGCTCAGCCACCAACCCTGATCACTCCGCGCAGCGGTTTCCGCGAGGGCCAGAGACTGACCCTGGTCAAGCACGGCGAGGAAAAGAAAATCCGGCTGCAGCGGCAGGTGGCCGCCACAGCCACCTTCAGCCAGTTTGAGTTCCGTGAAGTTGGCAACCCACAGCAGGACAAGCCCAAAGAGGAACGCGAACTGCCGAGCTCCCCCTTTCGCTCCCTGTGGTCAGATATCTGAGCGATCGCCACCAGGCTGGTAGCGATCGGAAATCCCCAGGAGATAGAGGATCGCATCCAGCCCCAGCGTGGAGATGGACTGCTCTGCGGACTGCTGGACCAGCGGCTTGGCACGAAATGCAATACCCAGACCGGCAATGCTGAGCATGGGCAGGTCGTTGGCACCGTCACCCACGGCGATTACCTGCTGCAAATCGATTCCCTCGCGGATGGCGAGCTGACGCAGCAGGGCAGCCTTGCGCTCACCATCCACGATGACCCCGCTGACCTTCCCCGTAACGGCGCCTTCGGCAATGTCTAGCTGGTTGGCATGGACGTAGTCGATACCCAGCTCCCGCTGCAGCCGCTCGGCGAAATAGGTGAAGCCGCCAGAGAGAATGGCGGTCTTGTAGCCCAGCGCGCGCAGGGTGGAGATCAGATGCCGGGCACCCTCGGTAATGCGCAGGTTGGCCGCCACTTCTGCAAGGGCGGATTCAGGCAGACCCTTCAGCAATGCCACGCGCTGCCGAAAACTGGCGCCGAAATCCAGCTCGCCGCGCATGGCCCGCTCGGTTATCGCGCTGACCTGGTCGCCGACCCCTGCCAACCGTGCAAGCTCGTCGATGACTTCCGCCTCGATCAGGGTGGAGTCCATGTCAAAGGCCACCAGGCGCCGGTTGCGGCGGTACATGGTGTCTTCCTGGAAAGCCAGATCCACCTCCAGTGCACTGGCCACCTCCAGCAGTTCCTTGCGAAATGCGCCGATGTCCTGCAGCGGACCGCGCAGGGAGAACTCTACGCAGGCCTTGCTCAAGGGCGGCAGCGCCCCCAGGGGTATGCGACCGGAAAGACGCGCTATGCTGTCGATTCCCAGACCGTGACGGGAA
Source organism: Haliea sp. (assembly GCA_047920875.1). Taxonomy (GTDB): domain Bacteria; phylum Pseudomonadota; class Gammaproteobacteria; order Pseudomonadales; family Halieaceae; genus Haliea. Next base: position 3,725 of record JBLRXF010000024.1, read on the forward strand.
AACACGGCGCTGACCCGAGCCAGCTGGTCGGCGGTAATCTTGCGCGCCAGCAGCGTCGTGATATAGCGGGCCCTACCCTGGGCAGCCACCCAGTCACCGTAGCTCTCTGTGCTCACCGTTTCCCAACGCAGCTGCAGACGCTGCTCATTGGCAAAAGCCTGCAGCGCCTGCTCCAGGTCCAGGTCCACGAGACTGCCATCACCGGGCACTTCCAGCAGCAAGCCCATGGACAAGGTGGCGTGAATAACTGCCTGGCCAATATCGAGCACGTTCACCGCACGCTCTGCCAGAAGTCCGGTAACACCGGCGGTGATGCCCGGGCGATCCTCACCGGACAGGGTTATCAGGACAATGTCGTTCACGGAATACGGTGTCCAGCAGGCGGCAAAGCCGCGTATTCTACCCCCGCTCCCGTTGCGTTGAAACAGGTCGGGCCGCGTAGGTCGGGCCGCGTAGGTCGGGCCGCGTAGGTCGGGCCGCGCAGGTCCAGCGAACCGCGCAGCAACATCCACCATGGTTTATACTCGTTTGCTTTGATTCAAGGGAAGCCCACCGGCGTGAGCAATAGATTCCGCGACTCCAGCCTGAGCCAGCAACTGGCGCTCACCGCCGCCCTCGTCTGTCTTCTCATTTCTCTGGCACTGGTCGGCCTCGCAGCCACTTCCAGCCGGCATATGCAGGAAGTTCAGCAGGCCAGTTTCGGCAATGCTCTGGCGCAGCAGATCGCCCGGCGCATCAGCGTTGCGCTGGAAACAGGGGACTTGCTCAACGTGGCTGCCTCACTGCACCGCTTTGTGGAATCATCCTCCGCTGGCAGGGTAGCGATTTTTGACGTCGAAGGCCGGGCTCTGGGCCAGGCCGGCACGGTCGAAGGCGAGCACCAGCGTGAATACCGCGCCCCGGTACTGATCGAAAATGATCTGGCCGGGGAGGTAGTGATCACTATTGGCGCCGACCTTGTAGAAACCGCACGCACACGCTTCCTGCTGAGCTTGCTGGGACTCGCGGTGCTGCTCAGCCTGGCCGTTTATGGCGCCAGCCGCCACCTGGGTCAGCGGCTGCTGGGCAATCGCCTGCAGCAACAGGCAACAGCAATCGCTCTGGACGATAACCGCGCCACCAGCCTGCCTCCCAATGAACTGTTGCAGCTGCAGTATCACATCGATGCGCTGCCCATGGATCTGCTGCGGGCCCGCACTGGCACCGGGCCAAAAGAGGAAAATTATCGGGATACGGCGGTGCTGTATCTGCATCTGATAAGCCTGACCGCCTACCTGGACACCCTGGATGAGCGCTCACTGCACCGCTACACCGACCGTCTGCACCAGATTGTCTACGCCGCCGCGGGATTCTATGGCGGCCAGCTGCAGGTAGTGCGGCAGTTCGGTTTGGCGGTATTTTTCAGCGGCAACACCAATGGCGGCAGCGCCGCATTCCGTGCAGCGTCCTGTGCCTGGCTGGTGCGCAGCATCAGCAAGGAGCTTGAGAAAGAGATGACCCTGTCACTGAACATCGCCATGGCGGTAGCGCAAAGCGAACTGGGACGCGGAGACGAAACCGATATCTACCCTGGCCTGTACATCCAGTCGACCCTGGACGAGCTGCAGACCCTGTGCGCCAGCAAGCCGCCGCAGGTGATGCTCTCAGCCACTGTCTGTGAAGACATCGACGTCAGCAGCCGTCTGGAACAGCGCCCCAGCGAACTGGGCGATTACTGTATTCTTGAGGAGTTTCTCAACCCCTGGGACGACCTCCTTGAGCGGCAGCTGCGGCTGACGCTCAAGCGTTTAAGCACCCCGCTTTAGCGTTTATGGCTCCCGCTGCGATCAGGCCGCTGCGGGGGCGAGCAGGGTGCCAGGGCGGGCACCTGTGCCCTGCTGGCCATCAAAGGTCACTTCGCCATTCACCATGGTCAGACGCATCGGCGCAGGGTCACGGCTCCAGCGCCAGGTAAAGGCGCCCTTGCCATCGGGAACATCGTAAACACGTTTCATGTCTCGTTCCTGCACCTCATCCAGATTGAACACGGTGATGTCAGCGCGCTTGCCCGCCACAAGGGTGCCGAGATCGCGGAAGCCAAAGTGATCGGCCAGCTTGCCGGTCTGGATATACACGGCTTCCTCAAGAGTCAGTTCACCCGCACGGACGAAGTCAGTAAACAGCTTGATGTTCTCACCGGCACCGCAAAGCATCTGGCCGTGGGCACCGGCATCGCTGATATTGCCGACAGAGTAGGGATCCCGCATCAGCTTCAGCACCATCTCCCGATCGCGCTCAAAGGGCGGCATGGTCACCGTGGACTGCAGGCCGTTGAGCAGCAGCCATTCCGCCATGGCGTCCGACGGGTGCGCCGCGCAGATCTGCTGCTGATATTCACCCAGCGTCAGGTGAGTGGGGCCGACGCCGTTGTCCGTGTTCATCAATAACAGGTGTTCCGCCCGTCCCTGCGGAAACGGCGAGAATTCGAAGGTCTTGGTATCCCAGGATTCCCGCGCACGCTGGCGCCAATCCGGATCGCGCAAGAGCGCGGCCTTGGCATCGTCGCCCTCGGCGGTCACTACCTCGTGCCAGACGTAGTCATTGGACTGGGCGAAAATCAGCGAGCTCTGCACGCTCAGGGTGGAGGTGACCGCAATATGGGCATAGCCGGTCCAGAAATCGCGGCCCTCGCGCTTGAACTGCTCATGGATCTCCACCAGCGGTGCCTGGATCCCCATCATGTCGCGCTGGAATACCAGGGTGGGCAGGCCTGCCCACTGCACTCGGATAGGCATGCCTTCCGCCAGACGGCCGATGCGGCGCATGGTTTCCGGCGCGGTCATGTTGCGGAAGGTATCCACGATTACCTGCAGGGTTGCACCCGGGTGGCGGCTGATCACTTCCATCAGCGCCTGCAGTTCGGCGTCATCCGCCTGCAGTGAGGGCACCGGCCGGTCGCGGCCATCGTGATCGAACAGGTTGGAGGACATGCCCAGGGCGCCCGCGCCCAGAGCCTCATCCAGCAGGGTACACATCTTCTCGACCTCTGCAGGGGTGGCGGCACGTTCCCAGGCCTCCATGCCCATAGCCGCCAGACGCAGGGCAATGTGGCCGCAGAAGGCTGCGTAGTTGGCGGGCAGTTTGACATTGCGGAGCATGGACTCCTTGTATTCGGGCCAGCTGCGCCAGTCCCAGGGCAGTTCCTTGAGGAAAGGCTGTTCGGGAATATCCTCGAAAAAGGAGAAAATGCCCACCACCTCGCGGCGCGCCGCCTCGTCGTCGGAAACGGGCGCGACGGAAAAGCCGCAGTTGCCCATGACCACCGAGGTCACGCCATAGCCCGGCAGCGGGTCCAGTTCCTGGTCCCACCACATGGCGCCGTCGAAGTGGGTATGGCTCTCGATAAACCCGGGCGCGACATAACAGCCGCTGGCGTCCACCACCTCCTCACCCGGCTCTGGCTGCAGGCCGGGCGCCACTGCGGTGATCACGCCGTCGCGGATGCGCACATCCGCGGCAAATGCCGGGGCACCGCTGCCATCAACTACCGTGCCGTTGCGAATTATCGTTTTGTTCATCCGTTGCCACCTCTCGGGTTTAGAGTCTTATCCCCGAGGCCAGTGCGGGATTCAGCCTGGCACGGCCCCTTGAATTCCAGTGTAGGTATTTTTAATAAGTATTTCCATAATTATTTCGGGAGGCGCTGCAGATGCCGTTCCAGGCCATCGACCATGGCCTGGAAGCCCAGATCCAGTACCTGCTGCTGCTGCACCCCGGGCAGGCGCTGGTTGAGTGCAGCCAGGTAGGGCGCATCCTCGCCGAGGGCCGCTGCATTCAGCGGCGCCAGACGCCGGGCCGGATCCGCAAACTCCTCGATGTAGATCAGGCCCAGGGCCTGGCTGGTAATCCAGGCCAGCAGCAGGGCGGCGTGCTGATCATCCACGCCTGCGCCCTGGAGCACCGCCAGCAAAGGCGAGAGAATCCGCCGCCAGGCGGGGGTAGCACGCCCCTCAATGGACATGATCCGCAGCGCTACCGGGTGCCGGTCACAGTGCCGAGCCAGCTCTCGCAGCCAATCCCGCAGCACGGTCTGCCAGGGGGCGTCCGCGGCGGTGCGCGGCATCCGGAACTGGCTGAAGGAATGATCCGCGACCGCCTGCAGCAGGACGCTGGTATTGGGGTAGTGGTTGTAAAGAGACATCACCGGGATTCCCAACCGGCCAGCCACCTCGGCCATGCTGATTTCGTCGGGGGCCTTGTCTTCAAGCAGCGACATGGTGGCCTCGATCACCCGGTCCGGAGTGATCTTCGGCGGCCGGCCGCGGCCGCGGCGGGGAGGTGGCACGGGCTTTTGGCTGGACACGATACCTCCTGGCGGATCAGCCTTCCACCCGCATCCCGTCAACCTTCTGGAAGCCCCGCGGCAGCTTGTTGCCGCGGCGGCCGCGCTCGCCACAGTAGTGCTCCAGCTCGGAGAACTTGAGGGTCAAGTGGCGCTTGCCCGCCAGGATCACAACGGCCTGTGCCTCGGTAATCACCTGCACTGCCACCAGGAACTCCTCGCGGTTCTGTACCCGAGCGGAGGGAATGCCCATGATCTTGTTGCCTTTGCCGCGAGCAAGCTGGGGCAAGTCCGCCAGAGGGAATACCAGCAGGCGCCCCTCGTTGGACACCGCCGCCACCCAGGCGCCTTCATCCTGCGCCGGCACCGCCGCGGGCTGCAGCACCTGGCCACCCTTGGGCAGTGACAGCACGCCCTTGCCGGCCCGGTTCTTCCCTTGCAGATCAGCGAACAGGGCGACAAAACCGTAGCCGGCATCGCTGGCGAGGAGGAAGCGCTGACTGTCATCCGCCAGCAGCAGGCCCTCGAAAGTGGCGCCGGACGGGGGACTGATGCGACCCGTCACCGGCTCGCCCTGGCCCCGCGCCGAAGGCAGGTTGTGTGAGGGCAGGGTATAGGCCCGACCGGTGGAGTCGATGATTACGGTGGGCTGGTTGCTGCGGCCGCGGGCCTCCAGCTTGAAGCCGTCCCCGGATTTGTAGCTCAGGCTGCCGGAATCGATATCGTGGCCCTTGGCGGCGCGAATCCAGCCCTTTTCCGAGAGCACCACGGTGATCGGGTCGGCGCTCATCAGCTCGACTTCACTGAACGCGCGCGCTTCCCCGCGCTCGGCGATGGGGGAGCGGCGGTCGTCACCGAACTGCTCGGCGACCGCCTGCAGCTCCTTGCGGATCATGGTTTTCAGCCGTGCCTCGCTGCCCAGGGTGAGCTGCAGCTGGTCCCGCTCCTGCGCCAGTTCGTCCTGCTCCCCACGGATCTTCATTTCCTCCAGTTTGGCGAGGTTGCGCAGCTTCAGTTCCAGGATCGCCTCGGCCTGGGTGTCAGTCAGGCCAAAGCGCGCCATCAGCGCAGCCTTGGGCTTGTCCTCGGTGCGGATGATGTGGATCACTTCATCGATATTGAGGTAGGCGACCAGGTAGCCTTCAAGGATATGCAGGCGCTTCAGCACCCGATCGAGGCGATATTCCAGGCGCCGACGCACGGTGACGGTGCGGAACTGCAGCCACTCGCGCAGAATCCGGTCCAGGGATTTCACCCCAGGGCGGCCGTCGGTGCCGATCATGTTGAGATTGACCCGGTAGGTCTTCTCAAGGTCGGTGGTAGCGAACAGGTGGCTCATCACGGCTTCGAGGTCGACCCGGTTGGAACGCGGCACGATCACCAGGCGGGTCGGGTTCTCGTGGTCTGATTCGTCGCGCAGGTCGGCCACCATGGGGAGCTTTTTGGCCTGCATCTGCTGGGCGATCTGCTCCAGCACCCGGGACCCGGACACCTGATAGGGCAGGGCGCGGACAATGATGTCGCCGTTCTCGCGCTCCCAGACGGCGCGCATGCGCAGGCCGCCGCGCCCGGTTTCATATAGCGCCCGAATCTCTGCGCGGGGGGTAATGATTTCCGCCTCGGTGGGGAAGTCCGGGCCCTGCACATGCTCGCAGAGTTCGGCCACGGTGGCCCGGGGCGACTCCAGCAGGTGCACGCAGGCAGCGGCCACCTCGCGCAGGTTGTGCGGCGGGATGTCGGTGGCCATGCCCACGGCGATCCCGGAACCCCCATTGAGCAGCACATTCGGCAGCCGCGCCGGGAGCATCTTCGGCTCGTCCAGCGCCCCGTCGAAGTTGGGCACCCAGTCGGCCGTACCCTGGCCCAGCTCCGCCAGCAGCACGTCCGCATAGGCGGTAAGCCTTGATTCGGTATAGCGCATGGCCGCAAAGGACTTGGGGTCGTCCGGCGAACCCCAGTTGCCCTGACCGTCAACCAGCGGATAGCGATAGCTGAAATCCTGGGCCATCAATACCATGGCCTCGTAGGCGGCGCTGTCGCCATGGGGGTGGAACTTGCCGATCACGTCGCCCACGGTACGCGCGGATTTCTTGAACTTGGCGCTGGCCTTCAGGCCCAGCTCGCTCATGGCGTAGATGATGCGCCGCTGTACCGGCTTGAGACCGTCGCCTATATGGGGCAGGGCGCGATCGAGGATGACATACATGGAATAATCCAGGTACGCCTTCTCCGTGTACTTCTGCATCGACACCTGCTCGATGCCGTCGCTATCGATTTCCACTACTTCAGACATGCCAAGGGAACCTGTTGTTGCTCGTATTTACCGGGGACTGTTGCGCGAGCCTACAAGCTGCTCGTTCAGATTGACGATGGAGTTGGCCATGTCCACCATCAGGCTATGGATGGTGGCCGGATTGCTGCGAATGAGGTCAGTGAACTGGTCACTGGGAACCTTGACCACGGAGCAGCGGGTCCGCGCCCGCACCGTGGCACTGCGATCGGATTGGGTAAGGGCCGCCATGGCACCGAATATTTCACCCTCGTTGATGCGCCCGACAATCACGTCATCGACGATAACTTCCGCGATACCCGCTGAGAGGTTGAACACATAATCGGCCCGCTCGCCCTGGTGGATGATAATTTCCCCTGGCTGGTACTCCTCATACCCTCGCGTGACTGCCGCGTCTGCCCGGGCATTGGCCGCAGTGACCCGCAACATGAGGCCGGCGTAGGTGATCAACAGCCGCGTCCAGACCTTGACCGCGCTGGGCTCCCGGAACACGCGCTGCATGAATTCAAGACCCGAATAGCCGTACAGACTGGCCCCGGCCTCGCTGCCGTAGAAGACCGTCATCCCGGCATGGCTGGTACCGGCGATATCAGGTAGCAGCAGATCTCCCTGATCGAGGATGTATACCGTACTGCCCTGATAGCGGGCCGACAGAGAGCCACTGTCGACCAGATAGAACTTGCTGCTGTCGAAGCCGCGGAAATTGCCCTCGCTTACCGCTTCCACCTCCATCCTGACCGGCGGGATGTTGGCGATATCGATGAGCGCCGCCGCCAGTTCCTTGAACTGCTTGTTCAGGCGGGAAAAGTCTTGCGAAAGTTCTGCGTTAACCAGCATCACTGTGCTCTTTGTCGAATGTCACGGAAACCATTGCGGCCCCTCCCCCGGCAACGGGCCGGCAGCGCTACTTGCGCACCCGCGCGCAAATTGCTGGGGATAGTAGCAACTAATCCTCTGTCGGAGAATCGCCAGACCGGCTTAATTGCACATTACCCCAGCGCACTGCCACCACCCCCATGATAAAATAGCGGTTTCAATCCAGCGGACACCATTACGTGAAAATCAGCAATCAGACCGTCGCAAGCTTTCATTATACTCTTCGCAACAGCAGCGGCGAGGATCTCGAAACATCACGTGACGGGGAGGCCACGGCCTATCTGCACGGCGCCAACAACATCATTCCGGCACTGGAAGCGGCCCTCGAAGGGCTTGAGGCCGGCGCTCACACCGAGGTCACGCTAACTGCGGAACAGGCCTATGGCGAGCGCCGCGAGGACCGGGTGCAGAAGGTTCCGGTCAAGCACCTGGTCTATCGGGGCCCCCTCAAGGTCGGCATGACCGTGCAGCTCAACACCGCCGAAGGGCGTCATCCGGTGACGGTCACCAAGGTCGGCCGCCACAGCGCCGAAATCGACACCAATCATCCGCTGGCGGGTCAGACTCTGGTATTTGCCATCGACATCGTCGATGTACGCGCAGCCAGCGCTGAAGAGCTGGCCCACGGCCACGCACACGGCGCCGGCGGCCATCATCATTGACCATGATGACACCGCGCTGGCTCAACACGCCCTTTGCAGCACTCGAGGCGGCAGAGCTGTATGCACTGCTGCAGCTGCGCCAAAATGTGTTTGTGGTTGAGCAGAATTGCCCCTATCCAGACCTGGACGGGCTTGATCTGCACGGCTGGCACATGCGCTGCCTGCAGGGGAATACAGTGCTGGCCTACCAGAGGTGCCTGCCACCCGGGGTTGCCTACCCGGAAAGCTCGCTGGGCCGGATCGTGGTCAATCCAGAGGTCAGGGGCACGCGGCTGGGCCGGGAATTGGTTCAGCGGGGCATAGACTTTAATCGCCAGCAGTGGCCGCAGACTGACATCTACATCGGGGCCCAGGCCTATTTGCTCGCGTTTTACTCAAGCCTTGGTTTTGTCAGCGAAGGCGAGCCCTACCTGGAGGATGGCATCCTGCATATCCATATGCGGCTGCGCTTCAGCTGACCTCGAGCAGAAAGGTCACCGGCCCGTCATTGATCAGGCTGACCTGCATATTGGCACCGAATTCTCCAGCCGCCACCCGGGGGTGGCGCGCCCGAAGCTCATTCAGCATCCAGTCATACAGAGGCCGGGCCTCGGCCGGGAGCATGGCGCTGGAGAAGCTCGGCCGCAGGCCTTTGCGGGTGTCGGCCGAGAGCGTGAACTGGGACACCAGCAAAACGCCCCCACCGGCATCCGCCACGCTGCTGTTCAAGCGCCCCTGGTCATCGGCGAACATGCGGTAGGCCAGCAGCCTGTCGAGCAGGCGATCACCCTGCTCACGACCGTCGCCGGCATCCAGCCCTAGGAACACCAACAGCCCCGGACCAATTTCACCGACACAGCGGCCCTCAACCTGCACACTGGCGCGGGCAACCCGCTGCAACAGGGCTTTCACGACGCCCGATCAGGAACGGCTGGCGCGGCGGCGCTCATGCTCCAGCAGCAACTTCTTGCGCAGGCGGATACTTTCCGGCGTCACTTCCACCAGTTCATCGTCCTCGATGAATTCCAGCGCCTGCTCCAGGCTGTGGCGGACGTGGGGCGTCAGGGTCAGAGCCTCGTCGGTGCCGGAAGCGCGGACGTTGGTCAACTGCTTGCCCTTGATCGGGTTCACCGTGAGATCATTGTTGCGGCTGTGCAGGCCTATGACCTGGCCCTCGTACACTTCGACGTTGGGGCCGATGAACAGGCGTCCGCGATCCTGCAGGGTAAACAGTGAGTAGGCCAGGGTCTTGCCCTTGACCATGGATACCAGCACCCCGTTGCTGCGCTTGGCGATCTCCTGATTCTTCACCGGACCGTAGTGATCAAATACGTGGGTGAGAATACCGCTGCCTGAAGTCATGGTCATGAACATGCCGCGGAAACCGATCAGGCCGCGAGCCGGAATAATAAACTCCAGCCGGATCCGGCCCTTGCCGTCTGGAGTCATGTTCTCCAGCGAGGCGCGGCGCAGTCCCAGCTCCTCCATAACCGCACCCTGGTGCTGCTCTTCACAGTCTATGACCAGCTGCTCGTAGGGTTCCTGCATGACGCCATCGATTTCTTTCTGGATCACCTCCGGACGGGAGACGCCCAGCTCGAAGCCCTCGCGCCGCATGTTCTCGATCAATACAGACAGGTGCAGTTCGCCGCGCCCGGACACCTTGAACTTGTCCGGCGTATCGCCCGGCTCCACCCGCAGTGCCACGTTGTGGATGAGCTCCCGCTCCAGGCGCTCCTTGATATTGCGGGTGGTGACAAACTTGCCCTCGCGCCCGGCAAAGGGCGAGTCGTTGACCTGAAAAGTCATGCTGACGGTGGGTTCGTCCACGGTAAGAGGCGGCAGCGCCTCGACATTGGCGGGGTCGCACAGGGTGTCAGAGATATTCAGGCCCTCGATCCCGGTCACGCAGACGATATCGCCCGCCTCCGCGACAGGCACTTCGATGCGCTCCAGGCCCATATAGCCCATGACCTGGAGGATGCGGCCGTTGCGGGTCTTGCCATTGGCGCCGATCACGGTGACCTGGGTATTGGGCTTGAGCGTGCCGCGGGTAATGCGGCCCACGCCGATGACCCCGACATAGCTGTTGTAGTCCAGGGCGCTGATCTGCAGCTGCAGGGGGCCGTCGCGATTCACCGCGGGTGCAGGCACCTTGTCGATCACGGTCTGGAACAGCGGCGCCATGTCCGCGGCCATGTCCGCATGGTCCAGGCCGGAAATGCCCTGGATCGCCGAGGCGAAGACGATGGGGAAGTCAAGCTGCTCGTCAGTGGCACCCAGACGAACAAACAGATCGAAAACCTGGTCTACGACCCAGTCCGGGCGAGCGCCGGGACGGTCGACCTTGTTGACCACAACGATAGGATTCAGGCCCTGCTCGAAAGCCTTGGAGGTCACAAAGCGGGTCTGGGGCATGGGGCCGTCCACCGCATCCACCAGCAGCAGAACCGAGTCCACCATGGACAGCACCCGCTCCACCTCACCGCCAAAATCGGCGTGTCCGGGGGTATCAACAATGTTGATCTGGTAGTCCTGCCACTTGATGGCAGTATTCTTGGCGAGGATGGTGATGCCGCGCTCACGTTCCTGGTCGTTGGAGTCCATGATTCGCTCCGCACCCTCGGACCGGCGATCAAGGGTCCCGGACTGATTCAACAGGCAGTCCACCAGAGTGGTTTTGCCGTGGTCAACGTGGGCGATAATGGCGATGTTGCGAAGCTTCTCGATCAAGTGAATTCCTCGGTCCGGGGACACGACAGTAAAAAAGGCGGCGGATTATACCGCGGTGAGGGTGACAGGTGCAGTCAGGGATTGCGGTTATAATGCCCTAATTCGCCGGCTGAGCTCTGCCCCCCGCTCGCCCGACGAAGCGGGATCCGCGCTCCGGGCGATGTGCCAGCGGCTGCCGCACCATAATAGAGCGACAACGCACCATTATTGGGCGGATTAGGCAGGCATCCGTCACAAGGTGGTGATAACATGCGCAAAATCAGCCGCTTAAGGGCTTCCCGCTTTTGGCACGGGTTTTGCTGACCACTACCTTGCCAAGATTCTCTGGCCGCTGTCGGAGCGCTCGCAAGCAACCGCTGCACCAGGAACACGCACAGCGCCGTAACGTGGCACGACTTTATATCCCATGGAGGACATCCAATGTCAGAGCATACTCTGAACCTGATCAAAGAAAGCGAAGCCCGCTGGGTAGACCTGCGATTCACCGACACCAAGGGCAAGGAGCAGCACGTCACCATACCCGTGTCGGCAGTTAACGAAGACTTCTTCGAAGACGGGCAAATGTTCGATGGCTCCTCCATCGCCGGCTGGAAAGGCATCAACGAATCCGACATGATCCTGATGCCGGACGACAGCACTGCCGTACTGGACCCCTTCACCGATGACACCACCGTTATTTTGCGTTGCGATATCGTCGAGCCCAATACCATGCAGGGCTACGAGAGGGATCCGCGCTCTGTCGCCCACCGGGCCCAGGAATACCTGAAGTCCACGGGCATCGGCGACACCGCCTTTTTCGGCCCGGAACCCGAATTTTTCGTCTTTGACGACATCAAGTGGCACTCGGACATCTCCGGCGCCGGCTACGCCATCAGCTCATCCGAAGCCGCCTGGTCCTCCAACCTGCACCAGGAAGACGGCAACACGGGGCACCGCCCGCGGGTCAAGGGCGGCTACTTCCCGGTCCCGCCGGTCGATTCCCTGCACGATATTCGTGCCGCCATGTGCACCGCCATGGAACAGATGGGCCTGCCCATCGAAGTGCATCACCACGAGGTGGGCACCGCCGGCCAGTGCGAGATCGGCGTCAAGTTCAACACCCTGGTGAAGAAAGCTGACGAAGTACAGATCCTCAAGTACTGCGTGCACAACGTGGCCCACGCCTACGGCAAGACGGCAACCTTCATGCCCAAGCCGCTGGTGGGCGACAACGGTTCCGGCATGCACGTGCACATGTCCATCTCCAAGGACGGCGTCAACACCTTTGCCGGCGACGGCTACTCCGGCCTGTCCGAGACCGCTCTGCACTACATCGGCGGCATCATCAAGCACGCCAAGGCTTTGAACGCCTTCACCAACCCGGGCACCAACTCCTACAAGCGCCTGGTACCTGGCTTTGAGGCCCCGGTCATGCTGGCCTACTCGGCTCGCAACCGCTCCGCCTCCATCCGCATACCCTACGTTGCCAGCCCCAAGGGCAAGCGTATTGAAGTGCGTTTCCCCGACCCGTCGGCAAACCCCTACCTGGCGTTCGCAGCACTGCTGATGGCGGGCCTGGACGGCATTCAGAACAAGATTCACCCCGGCGACGCCGCGGACAAGGAT
>JBLRXF010000025.1:0-14952 GCA_047920875.1 Haliea sp.
GTTTATAATTAAGGCAGGGCTTGCCGTCGCTCTCGGGAAGACAGGAGTTTCCCTTGGACGCAGGGCTTGAGGGTTACTGCCAATCATCATAAAAAAGGAACATCCCCATGCGAGTACGCGTTTTTTCATCGACAGGCCGCTACTGTGCCTCCACCGTGGCGGCCGGTGTGCTGCTCCTTCTCTGTGCGGTCTTTCCCGTCGCGGCCGACACAGGGGAGGCTGTGAACGCACCCTCCGGCAACGACGCAGTTGCCGCGATGGTCGCCCGGCAGGAGATCGAGTATCTGCGCCGCCTCTACGCCCGCGCCACGGATCTGATTGGCCTCAATACTGCGGAAACCATTGCCGAGGGGCGCGCCATCTACCGCAGGATATTTACCGCGGACGCCGAGATCCTCGTAACAGTGCAGGGCGAGGTAACGCTTAGCCGCAAAGGTCCCGATGGCTGGGTAGATGTTGTCATCGAGGCACTGGGTACGACTTTCACCACGACTCAACATATGATTGGCACCCAGCTGGTGACCATTGAGCGGCTGCCTTCCGCTGCCCTGTCGGGCGAGGCGAGCATGACCAGCTACCTCCAGGCCTGGCATGACGCGGAAGGAGAGGTCGACACCTTCATAGGTACCTATCATGACAAGGTGCGCTACACCCCAGAGCTCGGCTGGCGAATCTACTACATGAACCTGGAACAGGTTGCCCACGAGATTCGCAAGCGCCCCTAGGCAAAAGGCAGCTGCTTTCCTCTGCATTGTGCCGGTATCGTCTCTTTTACAATCGGGCCATACGGTTTAATATGTTTCGGTTGCCGGCAAACAGTAAGGCGTAATTCTTGGTTTATCGCCGGCCCATGAGTACGCATAGACCAACAGGAAAGTCAGGTTATGGCCAAGGTGCAAAAGGCCCGGAAAAAGTCTCCACCGAGAAGCGGTGGCGGGTGGCAAGCCGAAAAGAGCGCTATGACGCGGAAGGCTATACTCGACGCCGCGGTCGAGTGCTTCATTGATCTCGGATATGCGAATACCACCACGGCGCTGATTGCCGAATACGCGGGTGTGTCTCGCGGGGCAATGATGCATCACTTCCCCTCGCGTCAGTCAGTGCTTAAAGCGGTGGTGGAATATCTGCATGAGCTGCGCCTGTCGGAATACAAGGACTTGATGAAGGATATCGACATTCCAGACGTGCAGCTGAGTCGGGAGAGAATTCGCGACTCAGTCGAGTCTGCCTGGAAGTATGTCAACACGCCCTCGTTTATCGCCTACGAGGAACTGCTGGCCGCCTCGCGCACCGACCCTGAGCTCAACAGTGTGTTGCAACCGGTGGAAGAGTCCTTTGAAAGCCAGTTCATGGAGGCAGTACATGTGGTGTTTCCCCACTGGCAGGACCTCGAGGTACTTGACCTGGCCAATGATCTGGTGCAATTCACTATGCGTGGAATGGCCCTGAGTCATATGGCCTCCAACAAGGAAGAACGCGCCAGGCGAATCCTGGACTACCTTACCGATGCTCTGGATCATTTGTATACCGAGCACGCGAGGCGCCGCGAACTACTGCAATCCTACGAAAAGCAGCTGTCGGGCTGAGGCGCGGGGCTGTTGCGCCCCCGCGGCCTCCGGCCTGGCGGTTACCGATTGCTGTCCAGCTTGACCAGGCACTTGCCGAGATTGTGGCCACGGAGCATGTCGCAGAAAGCCTGGGCGGTGGTTTCGATACCTTCGGTGATTACTACGGGGCTGGTGAGCTTGCCTTGACGTATCCATTCAGAAATCTCCTCGATCGCTAACGGATAGCGGTCCACATAGTCTGAGAACATGAAACCCTCCGCTCTGGCGCGCTTGGTGATCAGTTCCCACATGTGGTGAACGCCGCTGTGTTGCCCGCTTTTCTCGTACTGGGAAATGGCTCCACAGAGCACGATTCGAGCCCGTTCCGCGAGGCACTGCATCGCGACATCGAGCATTTCCCCGCCCACGTTGTCAAAGAAGATGTCGATGCCCCCAGGCGCTTCCCTCTTGAGTTGGTTGAGCAGACCCTCGCCGGCCCGATGATTGATGCTCGCGTCATACTTTAGCTGCTGCTCCAGCCAGCGACACTTTTCTGCCGAACTGGATATTCCCACCGTTCTGCATCCCCTGATTTTCGCGATCTGGCCGACAATAGAACCCACTCCTCCCGCGGCGGCGCTGACCACAACAGTCTCTCCCGCGACGGGCTGGCCGATATCGAGCAAGCCGAAGTAGGCCGTCATTCCGGAAGGCCCCAGCGCGCACAGATGTTCGTGAAGGGGGATGTCATCTGCTGCTGTCACCGTGGTCATCAGGTCGCTGCCATCGGCAATACTGTATTGCTCCCAGGCCGTCCGCCCCATGACTGTTGTTCCCTCCGGGAACGCAGGGTTGCGCGATTCGATTACCTCGCCGAGTACGATGCTCTGCACCGGCTGATCCAGGGGCATTGCCACCAGATAGTTGTCGCTGGCGCCCTCGTTCATCCATTGGCGAAAGCCCGCGTCCAGGGAAAGGTACACGTTTTTCACCAGGAACTGGCCGTCTTCAAGACTGGGTATATGGCTCTCGCTCACAGTAAAGTTCTCTGCGCTCAGATGTTTTCCTGGGCGGGATGAGAGTAGGACCTGAGTGTTTGTTTTCATGTTTCTTCCTTATGCGTTTTGGGAATGGTGGCCTCGGCCCAGGTTTCGGTCGGGAGCTTGCCAAAAGCCCGGCTCTGGTTCAGACTTAAACAGTTCAGTTTGTTTTTATAAGAGTATAGTGGTTATATGGCGCCGGTACAAAATAAGTCGTGAGGTGAGCAATGGGTAGATTGACGGGCAAGGTGGCATCAGTGCTGGGTGCCGCAGGCAAGGACAACATGGGCCAGGTTATCGCACGGAGATTCGCCAGCGAAGGCGCCAAGGTCGTGGTCTCGGGCCGGCATGCGGAACCGCTCAGGGCACTGGCAGAGGAAATTGGCGGGGACTGGGTTCTCTGCGACCTGAATCAGAAGTCCTCCATTGATGCGATGGTGGACACCATTATAGAACGTCACGGCTATATTGATGTGGCTGTCAACTCGACGGGTTGGGGGCTCTTGGTCCCGTTTACGGAAAATACCGAGGAAGACCTGGTCAAGATGATGAGCCTCCAGTTCAAGGGCCCTTTCCAGTGGCTGCAAAAACTGGTTCAGGCCATGGACAGTCGCGGGGGTTCAATCATCCAGATGTCTTCCGCCACCGCCAGGATCATGGTCGACAATCACGCGGCCTATATGGGAACCAAGGCTGGCATCGACCATGTCATCAGAACGGTCGCCAATGAATTCGGTTTGAAGGGCATACGCGCCAACTCCATCTCTCCCGGTATTACGGCCACTCCCATGACAGCCGGCCATATGGAGAGCGCCTCGTTGGTGGAGACTTTCCGCCAGTGTTACCCGCTCGGCCGAATTGGCACCAGCGACGATATCGCTGCAGCTGCTGTCTATTTGGCGTCCGATGAATGCTTCATGACAGGGGAAAATCTTCAGGTCAATGGCGGGCTCTGTCTGCGCCGAAATCCGAGCAGTAAGGAATTGATGGAGGCGGCCATAAACGCCGGCGAAATCCCCGGTTAACCGTTTCTTGGTCTTCACTTTCGTCGTGGCGTTAAAGCCGTGGTAATAATAAGGAGCTAAAGGCATGAGTCTTGAGGGAAGGGTAGCGCTGATCACCGGCGCTGCAAGTGGTATTGGTCTGGCGACCGCTATTCGTTTTATCAAAGAAGGAGCCAGCGTTGTTCTGGCAGACAGGGATGAGGCCTCGCTGGCGGCGGCGCTGGCGTCGATAGCCTCTCCCAGGGCGAGCACGGTGCTTGTCGATGTCACCGATGAAGAGCAGGTGGCAGCCATGGTAGAAACCACGGCAGCCCGTCATGGCCGTCTGGACATCTTCATTGCCAATGCCGGGATAGAGGGCAAGATTGGCGAGATCGTGGATTCCACGGTAGAGAATTTCGATAAGGTTATGGCGGTCAACGTTCGAGGTGTGTGGCTGGGTCTCAAGTACGTGATCCCGGTAATGCGCGACGGTGGAGGCGGCAGCATCGTGCTCACGTCTTCCGGTGCGGGGGTCAAGGGTTCCCCCAACCTCGCGCCGTACAACGCCAGTAAGCACGCGGTGATCGGTTTGATGCGCTGCGCAGCGCTGGAATGTGCCAAATACAATATCCGCGTGAACACGGTGAATCCAGGCGCCATTGAAACGCGCATGATGCGATCCATCGAGGAGGGTTTTGTCCCCGGCGCGGGCGATCAATTCAAGCAGCAGATTACCGGTGCAACCCCGATGGGGCGCTATGGCAGCGCAGACGAAGTTGCGGCCATGATGCTGTTTCTTGCGGGTAATGAAAGCAGTTACTGCACCGGTGGTGTGTATATGGTGGATGGAGGCAATTCCACCTGAGCGAAGCAGATAAAAATGAGGGTAATGTATGTCCAGGCAATTCGAGAACAAGGTGGTGTTTATTACTGGCGCCGGGTCAGGAATAGGTCAGGCATGTGCGGAGGCCTTTGCTGCCCAGGGCGCACGGGTCGCGGTCGCGGATATTTCGCAACAGGCGGCCGACGAGACGACGACGAGGATTACTCAAGCTGGCGGGCAGGCATTTAGTCTCGTTGGTGATGTGGCGTCGGCAGAGCAGGTTGCCGCCATGGTGTCGCAAGTGGTTGCACGGTGGGGCAGGCTGGATATCGGGCTCAACAACGCGGGTATATCGTCGCCCCTGGAGCCTATGGGCGACACTGACGAAAGTGATTTTGATCGCGTGATGGGAGTCAATGTAAAGGGGGTGTGGCTGTGCATGCGGGCGCAAATCAGGCAGATGCTTGCCCAGGGCGGCGGCTGTATTGTCAACATGGCCTCGGCCCTCAGTCTTAAGGTTTCTGTTGGCTCATCGTTTTACGTAGCCAGCAAGTTTGCCGTCGCGGGCCTCACCCGCACGGCAGCCGTGGAGTATGCAGCTTCGGGGATCCGCATCAACGCAGTGTGTCCGGGCATTGTCAGTACGCCGCTTTTCGAGAAATCTGTTACTGATCCAGACACCATCGCCATGATGAAGCGCTACCATCCGATGGACAGGTTTGGTACGCCGGAGGAAATCGCCAATGCGGTATTGTGGCTGGCTTCCGACGCATCGTCCTTTTCCACCGGGGCGCTGATGTCCGTAGATGGCGGTTGGACGGCTCAGTGAGCAGGTCGAGACATTTATCCACTGATTGTAAGAAGAGGTCTGCATGAGCAAGGTAAGTGGGAAAGTTGCCATGGTAAGCGGCGGATCCCTGGGCATTGGCGCTGGCGTTGTACGCATGTTGGTGGCTGAAGGGGCGCGGGTTGCTATTGTTGATATCGCCGCTGAGGAAGGTGCGGCGCTGGCTGCGGAACTCGGCGAAAAGGCGATGTTCTCTACCCTTGATGTGCGCGATGAACAGCAATGGCGGCAAGCCATGGTGGAGGTTGAAGAAGCGTTCGGCCCGCTGGATATTCTGATCCAGAGCGCCGGTATTTCTCGTCCTGCCCATATTGAGTCGGCAACGCTGGAGGACTGGCGGGACCATATGAGCGTTAACGCCGAAGGTGCGTTTCTGGGTTGCAAGTATGCGATAGAGAGTATGAAGAAGTCTGGCGGTGGCTCTATTGTCAATATATCGTCGGTTGAGAGTATCCGCCCGGGTCCATTGTTCGTTTGCTACGGCGCTGCCAAGGCAGCGCTTGATGCCTTGACCAAAACCGTCGCCCTGCATTGCGGCGAACAGGGTTACAACATTCGCTGCAATTCGGTGCATCCCGCCGCGACTTATACGCCGTTGCTCCAGCAGTATCTGAACAATGCGCCCGATCCCGCAGCTCTGGAGAAACTGTATGCCGGGATGCAGCCTCTTAACCGTATCGCCACTGTCGAGGAAGTCGCCAACGTAGTGCTGTTTCTCGCGTCTGATGACGCCAGTTTTGTCACCGGGCACCAGATGTATGTGGATGGAGGCGTGCTGGCCAAACCTTATCCAGCGGGAGAGGGCGCCTGAGTTTGAAAACCGAAAATTCACAATAAATCGATAAACAGGAAATGCCTATGAAACGTCTTGAAGGAAAAGTTGCACTCATCACCGGGGCCGCGTCGAACCCGGGGCTGGGTCGTTCCATCGCCCTGCGGTTCGCCGCTGAGGGGGCGCGCCTTGTCATCACCGATATCGATGAATCAGGGCTAGCGGCCTGCGAGCAGGAAATCAAACAAGCCGGCGGCGATGTGTGTAGCTGGCGACAGGATGTGACCGATCAGCAGGGATGGAAAGACACGGTTGAGCGCGCTGTTGGTGAGTATGGCAGGCTCGATATTCTGGTGAACAATGCGGGCATTGCCGTGCTTCGCATGATTGGTGAAATGACGCTCGCCGAATTCGAAAAACAGATGGCAGTAAATATGACCAGCGTTTTCATGGGGACGCGTGAAGCGGTCATGGCGATGCGCAGAAGCGGCGGTGGGTCTATTATCAATATGTCGTCTGTCGCCGGTCTGGTCGGCATACCCGGAGTTGCCGCTTATGCTGCAAGCAAGGCGGGTGTGCGCTTGTTCAGCAAGAGTGTCGCGCTGGAATGTGCTCGGGAAAAAATCCGCTGCAACACGGTGCATCCCGGCGTGATCCGCACCAATATCCAGAACGATGCCATCCGTGACAACCCCGAGCAGTACGACATCATCAATGCGTCTATTCCCATGGGTTACATGGGTGAACCGGACGATATCGCCAATTGCGTATTATTCCTGGCGTCTGATGAATCCCGTTACATTACCGGCGCTGAATTTGTCGTCGATGGCGGCCTTACGGCCCAGTAGCGTACCGAAGCCGAGGAGGCAACAATGGACAGATTAAAAGACAAGGTTATCGTAATTCTCGGTGCGTCTGATGAGCGCAGCATGGGAGCAGCCACTGCCAAGCGCTTTGCGCAGGAGGGTGCGAAGCTGGTGTTGGCAGCGCGACGTCTCGACCAGCTCAAGCCTATCGCCGACGCTGTGGGTGGAATAGCGGTGGCCTGTGATATTACCCAAGAGGAGGATATCGCCAATCTTGCCGATGCCGCTGTCAGGCAGTTCGGACGCCTGGATGTGGCCATCAATTATGCCGGCGTCAATTCAGCTTCTTCCATTGCCGATGTGACCAGAGAGATACTGCAGGAAGCCTGTGACGTGCACTTCATCGGTTCTGCGTTGTTTTTCAAGCATATGGGCGCCCGCATTTCGGACGGCGGCGCGATGATCACCACCTCGTCGTTGACGGGGCTGGTGGCCCCACCCGGACTGGCCGCCTATGCCGGAACAAAGCGGGGCGTGGATCAGATGGTGCGCATCGCGGCGGTTGAGTACGGCCCTCGGGGTATTCGTGTCAACTCCATTGCGCCTGGCTTCACGCGCTCGGGCATGACCGACGGCTATTTTGAACACCCGTCCATTCCTCGTGCTTTTCTCAAGGAAATTCCGCTGGGCCGACTGGTGACAATTGACGACATTGCCAACGCGGCGCTGTGGCTGGCGTCCGACGAAGCGTTTATCACCGGGCAGGTTGTCGATATCACCGGCGGGCAATCTCTGCGCCGGACGCCGTCTGAAGACGAAATGATGAATGCCTGACAGGCTCTCATGGCAAGGGAGCTGACGGGTATCGTCAGACTCCTTTGCGACTCACAGTAAAAATGTTCGTACCCGCGATGCGGTCTGGTTCAGAACACCCTTGCTGGATCACCGTCGTCGAGAAGTTCCTGGATCTCGAAGACATTGCCGTCTGGATCGCGGCCATAGGTGGCCTTCAGATTGCCGAAATCCTGAGGCGGGGCATGAAACTCAATGCCCGCAGCGCATAGCGTGTCGTAGACCTGCCGGATATTCACCACATCGAAGCAGATGTGGGTGTGGCCGTGATTGCATACCGGGCGCTTCGGATCCATTGCTGCCGGCTCAGGGTCGGTGAATTCGAACAGCTCGATACAGATATTGGCACCCTTGAGCATGACCTGAGTCCCGGCTGAACCCCGCAGCCTCAGTACTCTGTCGATCTGATCCGTCCCGACGGGCCATGCATTGCGCTGTATCTCCTCAAATCCCATCAGATCCCGATAAAAGCCCAGCAGCCTTTCGATACTGGGCGTAGATATGGCTACGTGGTGTGCTCCGCGGATCATCCTTGTTGCTCCTGCTGATTGGCGAGGTATTTGTCCAGCGTCCGGTGTACGTGTCGCGCCCGGATTTCCTGGTAGTTGCCCAGCGTCTGGCCCGGCTTGGCACTGGATTTGAAACCCCGCTGCTGGCCGATCAGATTGCCCGTGTCCTGGTCGTAAATTGTCGCCAGGCCGGGGTCAAGGCCGGGCACATCATGGAAAGACTGGTCAAAGTCCAGCTCTACCGGTTCGGCGGGGTCGGGGCGCTCTCCAGAGTCTGGCAGTGGTTGCAGGTAGAGCAGGTCAAAGATTGCTGAGTCCGGATCACTGCCATTGGGCCTGAAGCGGTACACCATGGGGAATAGCAGCGAGGGAAAGAAACAGGTATTCGGAAACAGGCTGTATTCTATGGCGTCTATGGTTTCCGTGACTGTGAGTCGCGAAAAATCCTTCTGGTAGGCCTGGCCCATCAGGTCTTTGAGATAGTCTGCAAAAACTTCCCTTGCCCGACCTCCCTCAGGCACTTGCAGCGGGTTCTTGCCTACACCTTCGACCACGCCTTCAGCCATCAGGGCATCCAGGGTTTGCTGTTCGGTACGGGGATCGCGAATATGGGGGCTGGGAAAGCCGACCAGATGCACGAAGCGGGAAACATTATTGCCGTAGATATCGTACTGACTGTTTGCATCGCCTACGGTGGCTACGCCCTGCGGATGTGTTTCGAGAACGTGATAGGATTCAAGGAAAGCTTCCAGGCAGGCTTTCCAGTTGGCCGGCAGCTTTTTGCGCACGTGCATGGCAATGAATTTATTCTCCATGTCCCAGTTGCTGAAATGCTCCGGCAGCACTCCCAGGAAATCCGCCAGCGGCACTGCGTCGGGGTCAAAATTGATAAACACGAAGCCGCCCCAGGTGTCCACCTTAAGTTCCGGCAGTGCGAAGTTCTCGTCCCGCACATGGGGAAAATCCCAGCGACAGGGTACATCCGTGAGTTGCCCCTCCAGCGACCAGGTGAAGCCATGAAAAGGGCAGCGCAGCTGTTTGCTCGATCCGCTGGACCCCGCAGGCTTGAGCTGGGTGCCCCGATGCAGGCAGGCATTGGGGTATGCCTTGATGCCGCCCTCTTCGGTGCGCACGATCAGTACCGAGCGCTCAGCGATCTCGTAGGCCGTGTAGTCGCCTGGCTGGGGTATTTCCTCTTCCCGGCAGGCCCACTGCCAGACCTTCAGCCACATATGCTCGACTTCCTGCTGGAAAAACTCGCGGGAGGTGTATCGGCTGAAGGGTATGTCCTCATCCCCCAGGTAACGGTAGGACTCTTCGAGTATGTGATCAGGCGCTCCGCCTTTGTCCGCAGCGATGATGTCGCGTGTGCTGGGCCCCGGGCAGCGTGCCTCACCGGGGCTGAGGTCGGATCTCGTTGATGCGGTCATTGGCTGGCTCCAGCGAACTCTACAGGTAGCGGTGAACCTCTCGGTCAGTGCTGTGCGCCTGATCGGAAGTATTTATAGCTTGACTTTACCATCGAAGTTGCATTAAAACAAACAAGACGGTGTGTTTTAATTATCTCGTTGATGTGGTCTACTCCACCGTCCCAAGGTAACCGACAAACCGACAAACCGATAAAAAGAACGGAGAACCATTCATGAGCCAGACCATAAAGCGCTATCGTCGAGACGAGCTTGATCCCCAGTTGCAGGGCACCTGGGACTGGTTGCAGCAGCTCACAGGACAGGCAGCCTACGTTGAAGCTGTCGCAGCCGCCCCTGAGCTCCTCGATTTCACCATGAAGGATTTCTACGAAAAAATCTTTTACAACGGCAGGGTAGACACGCGTTACAAGGAGCTTGCGCGCTTGCGCATGAGTCTTGGCCATGGGTGTCGCAGTTGTAATCTCGGCAATACGGAGGGCGCGAAAGCAGCAGGCTACTCTGTAGCACAACTCACAGCCATCGAGGGTGATCGCTCGCTGTTTGATGCAGCCGAGCAGGCGGTGCTCGAGCTGGCTGACCAGCTATTGATGACCAATGTTCAAGGGCATCTTGAGCCCGAGCTGTACCAAAAACTGCGCACGCATTTCGACGACGCGCAGATTCTGGAGTTGGGTACGGTTATGAGCTTTCTGGGGGGGCTGGCCAAGTTCCTTTTCGTGTTCGATTTGGCGGAAAAGGAAGAATACTGCGTCTTCAGGCCTGATGCCGCCGCCTGAATTGTCCCTGTCTCTGACCACTCGCAAGGAGAAAACTTTTGACCATCATCATTTCCGGCACGGTGGATCTCGATCCGCTACGTATGAGTAGTGCGCTTGAACAAGCGGTTCCGCTGATTGAGGGCGCTCTCGCCGAAGAAGGCTGTCTTGACTACGACTGGTGCCCTAACCCCATGATACCCGGACGTATCCGTGTGTTTGAGCGTTGGGTGGACGAGGCCTCACTGGCCGCCCACTTTGAGTCTCGGTGGTACGCGGAGATGTCCGCGCATCTTGCCGAATCCGGCTTGGTGGGCGCGGATGTGCTGAAGTATCGGGCCGATCTCAGCGAACCCGTCTACGACGAAACCGGCACTCCGCGCGCGGATTTCTTCACTGTCCAGGTCTGACGCGGCCGGGTTCAGTTTCAGAGGCATACCTGCCGAAGGGTGGTTGCCAGCAAGGTCTATGGGTGATGGGCGCCGTCTCGCGCAGACAGGAGAGTGAGTGCAGCCATGACAAGCAAAATACAATCAGGGCAGGCCCGCTGTCCCGGCGATACTGTGCAAGAAATAATCCACCGCGACGGTCGGTATGTGCCGCCAGTACTGGCTGAAGAATCCTATACGTTCCTTGGTGACACGGACATTCCCTTCGAGAGATATACATCAAGGCTGTTTTTTGATCTGGAAATGGAAAAGCTCTGGCCACGTGTCTGGCAATGGGTCTGTCGTGAAGAACACATTCCCGAGCCGGGCGACTACATCACCTATGACATCGGTGTGCATTCCTTTCTGGTGGTGCGCACGGAGGCGCGGGAGATCAGAGCCTATTACAACTCCTGCCTGCACCGTGGCACCAAATTGCGTCCCAGCGAATCCCAGGGCTACGCTCAAAGTCTCAGATGCCCCTACCACGGATGGACCTGGACTCTGGAAGGTAAACTGAAGGAAATACCCTGCAGATGGGATTTCCCGCATGTAGAAGAGGAGCAATTCAGATTGCCGGAAGTCCGTGTCGCGGTGTGGGGCGGGTTTGTCTTCATCAATATGGATCCAGAGGCGCCGGACCTTGAAACATTCATGGAGGTTCTGCCAGATCACTTTAAAGACTGGAATATGGAGAAACGGTATGTCGAACTTCATATCGAAAAAGAGCTTCCCTGTAACTGGAAGACTGCGCTAGAAGCATTTCTGGAGTCGTACCACGTGTTGGAAACACACCCTCAGCTGCTTCAGGGCGTAGGTGATGCCAATGTGCAGTACGATACCTATGGCGATCATGTCTCACGCTTTGTGGCGGCACTGGGAGTTTCCAGTCCACACCTGGAAAAGCCCCTGTCGGAACAGGAGCTGGTAGACATGATGCTGGTCGGTGACCGCTCCGTGCTTACCGATGAGCTGACGCTGGGCGAGGGTGAAACGGCGCGAGTTGTGATGGCCCGCTTCCTGCGGAAATCCCTGGCCGAAAAATACCGAACCAATCTCGAGGGGTATAGCGACAGCGAAGTCATCGACACCATTGAGTATCATCTGTTTCCCAATATGGTGCTGTTCCCCGGCATTTCGCTGCCGATGGTTTACCGCTTTCGGCCTCTTGATAACGACCCCGACCGCTGCCTTTTTGACCTGCTTTTTCTCCGTCCGGTTCCGGACGATGGCAGTGCGCCCGAACCTGCCGAACCGGTGCGCTTGAAGGTGGCAGATTCCTATACCTCGGTAGAGGGTATGGACAGGGATTTCGGTGCGGTGTACGACCAGGATACCAATAACCTGCGCGGCCAGCAGGAGGGATTCAAGGCGGCGAAGAAACGAGGACAAACCCTCGGTAACTACCAGGAATCCCGTATCCGCCACTTCCATCTCACTCTCGATAAATATCTCGCCAGGGAGGCCAGCGGTGCCTAGATCAGATGATTTGCAGCGCGACGCAGTGAACGAGCTGGCCGCTCGACAGGCCATCCGGCAGTGTATTGCTACTCACTCCCGCGGAGTGGATCGCGCGGATCGGGAGTTGTTGTGTTCGGCGTACCATGAGAATGCGACCGTGGACTACGGTTTTTTTACCGGGGCTGCCATGGATATGGCGCAGATACTGGTGGATATGCAGCGGCAGGGCCCCGTCACTTTGCACAGGCCATCCAATGTCTGGATCCGCATCAATGGCCAGAGCGCGATCTCGGAGAGCTACGTCATCGCCTATGCGGAATCGGCTCAGGGCGACACCCCGCAGCAGAGTCTGATAGGCGGTCGTTACCTGGATCGCCACGAAAAGCGTAACGGACTGTGGCGGCTGGTCCACCGGACCTATGTACTGGATTGGCATTGCAGCAGATCCGGCACCACTGACCGCACCGAGTCATCAATCGGGTCCGGCCATTTCGTCCCCTTTGGCGCCCATGGCGCCCAGGATCCCGGCAGCCTGTTGCTCGCGCTACAGTTCGCTGGCCAACAACAACTGCCCTCTCAGGAGAATGTCATGCAAACAATGACCGATGGCGACCTTGATACGATGATCTCTCGCCAGGCGATTGAAGATTTGTTGCTGGCTTATTGTCGCGGTGTTGATCGCGGAGATGCGGAATTGCTGGCATCCGTGTTTCACGACGATGCCACGGTAATCAGCGGAGTTATCAACGGCAGTGCCAAGGATTTCGCCAGGGACATCGTTGCCTGGTGCGGCGAAAATACCAAGAGCGTATTCCATACGTTCAGCAACCAGTGGATCGAGATCAGCGGTGATTCAGCCGTTGGCGAAGCCTATGTGATGGCCGCTCAGCTGGTCGATACCCCTGATGGTGTGATCACTGCCTTGGTGGGTGGCCGCTACCTCGACCGGTTCGAACGTCGCGCGGGCATGTGGAAAATTGCCCAGCACACCTTTGTCATGGATTGGAACCTGTCCCAGCCCGCTCCAGTGGCGCAGGGGGAAGATCCTTTTGCCGCTATGTTGCGCGGTGGACGCAAGCCCAATGACCCCCTGTATGAGTTCTGGCCTGCATAGAACGCGCAATACCGGACGCAGGGGCTGAGACTCTGCGTCTGAGTAACCTTTCGATTAAGCGGTCCTTGCATCACGCTCTGCATCACAACAGCTGATGCCTGCTCCCTTCGCTAAATAGAAATCAATAAAGATTGTTTTTATTGAACTCCCCGTTTTTTTGTGCAACAGTTGTTGTATAAATTGCCGGCCGGGCGCTGCTCGTGCGGGGGGTTGCGTGCAAAGCAAAATAATTGGTGGGGTGACAATAATGCAACGGTTGCACCGTGTGCTGTTGGGAATTGGTTTCATGTTCGGCATGGCGGGCTGTGCGCAGAAGAGCGACGTGTTGGCGGATGCGGTCACAGCAGCCGTTGAGGGCAATCAGTCGACGCTGGCTGAACAGCATCTGACCGGCGAGGATCTCTATGCGACCGTGTGCGCTACTTGTCATGAGGCCGGAGTGCCCCGGGCCCCCAGTCAGCAAATGATGACATTTATAGCACCCAGAGCGCTGTACCGCGCTCTGACGGAAGGCGTTATGCAGCCAATGGCTGCTGCACTTACGGAGCGGCAAAAGGTCGATGTGGTGGAGTACATTACCGGCAACAAGCTGGTGTTGGCTGACGCGGAACCTGATATTACCTGGTGTTCGGGGGCGAATGCCGGCTTCGATTATCGTCGCCCGCCCCGGTCAAGCGGCTGGGGTATGACCCATGGCAACACGCGGGAAGTGTCTGGCGAGCTGGCCGGCATCAATCGCGACAATGTTGGCAAACTCAAACTACGCTGGGCCGTTGGTATGCCGGATACGGCGCGGATGCGCTCGCAACCAATGATTGCTGGTGGTGCACTGTTTGTCGGCAGTCAGGGTGGCACTGTCTACTCTCTGGATATGGCCAGCGGCTGCGCACGGTGGAGCTTTCTCGCCAGGTCTGAGGTGCGCACTGCGATTATTGTCTCATCGTGGGAAGCTGGCGACGATTCTGCCCAGCCGCTGGTTTACTTTGGTGATTATCTCGGGAATGTGTACGCCTTGGACGCGATCACCGGGACGCTGGTCTGGAATGCCCGGCCTGATGAGCATCCCAACGCTACCATTAGCGGGGCGCCCGCACTCTATCAAGGAACTCTCTACGTTCCGGTCTCCTCCCTGGAGGTGACGTCGGCGATCAGGTCAACCTATCCCTGCTGCACATTCAGGGGCTCCGTGGTGGCCTATGATGCGCAGAGTGGAGACAGACAATGGAAGACCTACACGATCGCTGACGAGCCATCATTGCAGGGTCAGAACAAGGCCGGAGCGGATCAATACGCCCCCTCAGGCGCCCCCGTCTGGAACAGTCCCGCCATCGATGTGGCACGCAACCAGCTGCTGGTAGGGACCGGGCAGAACTACTCGTCGCCAGCTACTGCGACCAGCGATTCTATCATCGCCATGGACCTGGGCAGCGGCCAGGTCAACTGGGTTTTTCAGGCCACCGTGGGCGATGCCTGGAATGCAGCCTGTGAAATGGACGATCGGAAGAACTGTCCTGAAGAAGACGGACCGGATGTAGACTTTGGCGGTCCTCCGATTATTGCGAGTACCAGCGATGGACGCGAC
>JBLRXF010000025.1:14962-16004 GCA_047920875.1 Haliea sp.
ACTACGTAGTCGCGGGACAAAAGTCCGGCGATGTATGGGCGCTTGACCCGAACAGCGGCAGCCTGATCTGGAAGCGCAAGATGGGGCGCGGTGGCCTGCTCGGGGGTATTCATTTTGGTATGGCCTTCTCCGAAGGCAAGATCTATGTCCCTATCAACGATGCCGATCTGGCCTCCAAATACGCCGAGGCCTATACCAGCGATAAATGGCCAGGTGAAAAGAACCCGGGGCTCTATGCACTGGATGTGAAGACCGGGGATACGGTATGGGAGTGGGCCGCGGTTGATATCTGCGCAGGGCGGCCAGGATGCAAGAAGGGCAATGATCCCGTGATCACCGCCACCCCTGAACTGGTTTTCGCCGGCAGCCTGGATGGGCATCTGCGTATCCATGATGCGGACAGTGGCGACGTGTTGTGGACATTCAATACTGCCCGCGAGTATCCCACTCCGTCCGGCGGCACGGCCCTTGGCGGCTCCCTTGAAGGCCCCACAGGTGCGGTGCTGCAGGACGGGATGATGTTTCTCAACTCGGGCTATTTGTTCAATCAGCATATGCCGGGCAATGTTGTGCTGGCGTTCTCTGTGAACGAAAAAATCGAACAGCCATAAATGATTCCTTACACGCTCAGAGCAGGCGGCGCCGGGCTCAGCGACGGTGGGACAGGCCTGATAGCGCCAGTTCATTGGCGAGGAACTTGCGTTGCCTCGCATGGGACCAGACGTTTCCGTCGACAATGGCCTGTATGGCGACCCCCTGGACAATGGTGAGCAGCCGTATTGCCAGCGACGGGATATCAACGGGGCCTGACAATAATCCAGCTTCGCGGCGAGCATCCAGGGTAATGGCAATAAGGTCTCTGGCATGCTGAGTGGAACGTTTTTCCTGCTCGGTGAAGTCCGGGTTGAAGGTGGCGACTTGCCAGAACGCAAAGTAGATCTTCCAGTCTCTGGAGGAGAGCTTGTCCAGTGGCAACATCGCTTCGAGGCAGCCCTGCAGATCGCAGGGGTCCTTGGCGAGAACGCGGTGCACTCGCTTCTGG
>JBLRXF010000026.1:0-15750 GCA_047920875.1 Haliea sp.
GTATCAACGCGGGTAGAGTCTCTGACCTTCGGTAACCAGTAACTAGAAGCCAGTAACCATTAACCAGTAACAGCGTACCATCACCTTGCCTACCACCCGCGTTGATCCGGAGCGGGGATGTCCTTTTGCGGACTCGGAGGGCGTCGGTGCGCCCACTGTCCCCGCTTAGTGGCTGCCAGCCTCCAGCCCTGTTAGTGGGAACAGCAGCCCTACAAATCTGCCTCCGCCATGCCTTATGCCAGCCCAATTCACAGCGTGCGCGGCCAGACGGCAGCGCAAGAACACACAAGGTTCGCGCGCCGCATGCGCCCGCAGTGGAGCAAAAGGAGCATGCCCGTGCCGGAGCGACGCAGCGGCCGCAGGCCGCCATGCGAACGAAGCGACCCGGACTACGCGACCCGGACTACGCGTCCCGGACTTTACAGATCCCGCGCGGCTGGGCAGGATGCAGGGCTCGTGCAACGAGTATTGCCAATGCCAATAAACCTGTTCCTTGCTCTCACCTTGTCCCTGCTGCTGGGTATGCCAGTCGCAGTTGCGGGTTCAGTATCCTGCGAAGAAACCGACGGCATCCATTCCATCTGCGGCCTGGCAGCGCCGGAAGACCTTGTGCCGGCGCCCAATGGGCGCGATCTGATCTTTGGCCAGATGGCCGCACCCGGGGGGCTGTTTCTGCTGGATACCCGCGACGACAGCGTGCATTCGCTGCTGGCTGAAGGTGCCGTGCCGACACCAGCCGAGCTCTGGGGCGAGGCGGACTGCCACGCGCCAACCAGCTGGCTGGGGGCGCACGGCCTGGATCTGCGGCAGCGAGCGGACGGCCGCTGGCAGCTGCTGGTGGTGAACCACACGGAGCGGGAATCGGTAGAGTTCTTTGAGTTGCTGGATGCCGATACTGAGCGTCCGCGGGCAGTCTGGCGCGGCTGTGCGATCGCGTCGGAGGAAGGCAACTTCAACGATGTCATCGGGCTCGCCGATGGCAGCCTGCTGGTCACCCACATGGCAGACCGGCGCCGGCAATTGTGGTCGGCGCTGCTGGCAGCCTTCGGCCGCGACACCGGGTTTGTCTACCGTTGGACGCCAGCGACCGGGTTTGTGCCGCTGCCCGGGACCGAGGGGGCGCATCCCAACGGAATATTGCTGGCCCCGGATGAAGAGAGTTTTTATCTGAACATCTATTTTGGTGGCAGCGTGCGCCGCCACGCGGTGGACAGCGGTGCCCTGCTGGCAGAGGTGGCGGTGGAAAAACCGGACAACTCCAGCTGGGCGGATGACGGTCGGCTGCTGGTGGCCTCTCATCAGGCCTCACTGTGGCAGCTGTTCAGGAGCCTGGAGCAGGATCACAGCGCGCCCAGTCTGCTCCCTTTCACCGTGGTGGCGATAGAGCCCGAGACGATGGTGGCGCAGCCGCTGCTGCGGCTTGAGGGCCCGCCCATGGGCGCGGGCACCGTGGCCCTGCAGCGCGGAGATGATCTGTACATCGGTTCCTATGTCGGCGATCGCATCATTCGCCTGCCCATGCCGGGAGCTGCCAGCGAGTGACACTCTGGCGCAGTCTGCTGCTCTGGGGCACGCCGCCGCTGGCGGTGGCCCTGGCCCTGTTGTTGGTGCAGTTGGGCTATAGCGAAGAGATCGCCATCGTCGGTATGGTGGCGATCTGGTGCGTGCTCTGGTGGGTGTTCGAGCCGGTGCCGATTCCGGTCACCTCCCTGCTGCCCATTGCCCTGCTGCCCTTGCTGGGGGTGCTCACCCCGGCGCAGGTCGGGCAGGCCTACGGCTCGCCGCTGATCCTGCTACTGCTGGGCGGGTTCCTGCTGTCCAAGGCGATGGAGCACTCCGGCGCCCATCGGCGCATCGCCATTGGCATGGTGCGCCTGGTCGGTGCCAACAGCGGGCGCCGTCTGGTTCTGGGATTCATGATCGCCGCCGCCGTGCTGAGCATGTGGATCTCCAATACCGCGACCACACTCATGCTGCTGCCGGTGGCGCTGGCGGTACTGGAGGCCACGGATCGGCGCCGGGAACTGGCGGTACCGCTGCTGTTGGGTGTCGCCTACGCGGCCAGCGTCGGCGGTATAGGCACGCCTATCGGAACCCCGCCTAACCTGATCTTCATGCAGGTCTACGAACAGACAACGGGCGCCGCGATCAGCTTCAGCCGCTGGATGGGCTGGGCGGTGCCGGTGGTGCTGGTGATGATCCCGCTGATGGCGCTGGTGCTGACCCGCAAGCTGTCCGGGCGGATTGCGGTGGAACTGCCCCATACCGGTCACTGGCGCAGCGAGGAAAAGCGGGTGCTGCTGGTGTTCGGTTTGACCGCGCTGGCCTGGGTGACCCGCAGTGAGCCCTTCGGTGGCTGGCAGGCATGGCTGGACCTGCCCCAGGCCAACGACGCCTCGGTAGCGCTGCTGGCGGTGGTGGTAATGTTCGTGCTGCCCAACGGCAAGGGCGGGCGTCTGCTGGACTGGGAGCGTGCCAGTACCATCCCCTGGGGCGTGCTGCTGCTGTTTTCCGGCGGTATCTGCCTGGCGAGCGGGTTTGTGGCATCCGGGCTCAGCGATGTGATGGGCCAGTGGCTTGCGGGAATGACGGGCATGCCGGTGTGGCTGCTGTTGCTGCTCATTTGCCTGGTGGTGACCTTCATGACCGAGACCACCTCGAATACCGCCAGCACCACCCTGTTGATGCCGGTGCTGGCGGCGGCGGCGCTGGCAGCGGATATCCCTCCGGAGCTGATCATGGTGCCGGCGGCAATGAGTGCCAGCTGCGCCTTCATGCTGCCGGTAGCGACCGCGCCGAATTCGGTGGTCTACGGCAGCGGCCTGATTACCACGGCGCAGATGGCGCGGGAGGGCTTCCTGCTGAATCTGCTGGGGGCGCTGGTGATCAGCACCCTGTGTTACCTGCTGGTAGCCTGAGATCCTGCTACAGGAGTGCCATCATGGTCTCAGCGGAGCTGACATCGATTCCAGCGCCGGGCTCAACGTTCAGATGGGTCACTGTGCCGTCTTCCACGATCATCGCGAAACGCTGGCTGCGCTTGCCGAGACCGAAGCCGGTGCCGTCCAGTTCCAGGCCCAGGGCAGCGGTGAAATCACCGTTGCCATCGCCCAGCATCAGCAGTTCCTCGGCGTTCTGTGCCTTGCCCCAGGCGCCCATGACAAAGGCGTCGTTGACGGCCATGCAGGCGATGGTATCCACGCCCTTGGCCTTGATCTTGTCCGCATTGACCACGTAGCCAGGCACGTGAGTGTTGCTGCAACCCGGTGTGAACGCCCCTGGTACTGCGAACAACACGACCTTCTTGCCCTTGAAGATGTCGTCGGTGGTGATGTCAACCGGGCCCTTCTCGCCCATGGTCTTGAGGGTTACTGCTGGGATCTTGTCCCCGACCTTGATCGTCATGCTAATCTCCTTGGTTGCGGCGGTGTGCCAGCGGAGCGGGGATAATAACAGATGGACCGGGAGATGCACTGTCCCCTCTGCCAGGGTCCCGGCAAGGACTTTCACCGTGACCGGCGGCGTTGCTATCTGCGTTGCGGACGCTGCCGGCTGGTGTGGGTTCCGCCTGCTTATTTCCTCTCGCTTGATCAGGAAAAGGCTGAGTACGATCTGCACCAGAACACGCCGGACGACCCGGCCTATCGTCGATTTCTGGGGCGGCTCTCGGCCCCCCTGCTGCAGTGTTTGCCCGCCGCTTCCAGTGGTCTGGATTTTGGCTGCGGTCCGGGGCCCGCGCTGGCGGCCATGCTGCGCGAAGCCGGGCACAGGGTTGCGCTGTATGACCCGTTCTATGCCCCCGA
Organism: Haliea sp.; assembly: GCA_047920875.1. GTDB lineage: Bacteria > Pseudomonadota > Gammaproteobacteria > Pseudomonadales > Halieaceae > Haliea. Next base: position 3,804 of record JBLRXF010000026.1, read on the forward strand.
CCCCGGCGCTCTGGCGGGCAGCTACGATTTCATCACCGCCACTGAAGTGGTGGAGCATCTGCAGCGGCCCGGTGCCGAACTGCAGCGTCTCTGGGATCTGCTGCGTCCGGGCGGCACCCTGGGGATCATGACCAAGCTGGTGCAGAGCCCTGAAGCCTTCGCGACATGGCATTACAAGAATGACCCGACCCATGTCTGTTTTTTCAGTGTGGAGACCTGGAACTGGTGGGCGCGGCGCCATGCTGCAACCGTGGTGTTTCCGGCCGCCGATGTCATCCTGCTGGCCAGGAACGTCACTGTTTGAGCGATTCAGCCCGGATTCTGCCCTGCAATCATGCTGTCAAAGATGGCCTGGCAGTCGCGATAGAAACGCAGCTGGTCGTCGCCCAGATAGGGTGCCACCATGGTCAACAGCTGCAGTACGCCCTGGTGGATGACGATCTGAGGGGCGCGGGGCTCGTGCAACAGCTGGTCATAGCTGAACCAGTAGGTCAGAGCCAGGGTCATGTTCTCGACCAGACCCAGCAGCTGCTCCTCGCCGGTATCAATCACTGCCTGTTCCAGCAGGTTGTGACAGATGGCCAGCAGGGCAGAGCGCTGCAGCTGCAGCAGGCGGCGAAAGCCCCTGCGGATTTGCGGATAGCGCTGCAGCAGGTCGTCCAGGTTGTGGTAGAGAAAGCGGTACTGCCACATCTCTTCCAGCACCACATACAGGTAGTACCAGTTGTCCTCCACCCGGTCGGGCTCAGGACTCAGGGTACCTTCCAGCGGGGCCCGCAGGGTGTCGCTCAGCGCCAGCTCATATTGCTGGAACAGCTCGCCAATGATCTGGTCCTTGCCCTTGAAATGGTAGTACAGATTGCCCGGGCTGATATCCAGCTCGCTGGCGATATCGATGGTGGTGGTGTGCGCCTCCCCCTCTTCGTTGAACAGGGCGAGGCTGGTGACGAGGATACGATCGCGGGTTTTCAAGAGGGCCTGGCGGGAGCCGCGGCTCAGGCAGGTTTCCTGCCACCGCTCCCCCGGCTGGGCGCCGCCTTGGTTTTGGCGGCGACCCGGCGGGTGGCCGCTTTCTTCTTCGCGGCGGGCTTGCGTCCCCCCTGGGCCGCCAGGGCGGCTGTCAGGTCGTCCACCTTGCGGGTCAGACGATCGATCTTCTCGTGCAGTGCCAGCAGGTCTTCGCCGCGGGCGGGTAGCTGCAGCTGGAAGCTTTCCCGGACCCGGTGAATGCGGTCCTCTACCGAGGCTCGAGCGGCTTTACTGCTGGAAATGCCTTTGCGTGCCTCATCTTCGAGCGCGGCGCCGGCCTTCACCAGTTCGCGAAACAGTTTTGGGGTTTCCATGCCGGCTTTCTCCATTCGGTCTTGTGCTTCATCAACCGCCCGGCCGTAGGCCCCGACGCCCGCCAGCCAGATATTGCGGGCGATTTCGCTCGCCTTGTCGGCAACCTTGCTTTTTTCGTTCTTATCGTCGCTCATGCGCTGTCCTCCACGCCGGTGGCAGACACTGCCCGCCGGCTGGCCATTTAACCAGAAACAAAAAAAAGGGGCCACATGGTGGCCCCGAAAACAGTCCCTGGCTGGCAGGGCGCAAAAACGGTGGTAATCAGGCGGCAAAACCGACCGAGGAACGCAGCTCCTTGAAGCGGCTGCGGGCTTTTGCCAGCCCGGCTTCCAGCTTCTTGCGGTCGGTCAGGGCGTCGAGTTCCAGACGTGGCAGGTCGATCTCGCTGATCAGGCCCTTGGCGTCCTGCTCGACCTTGCTGCCGCGCTTGACCAGTTCCGCATAGGCGACGTTGGCTGCCTTGCCGCGCGCGTCCAGGCGGGATTGCAGCTGGTCCAGGCGGGCCTGCATCTCATCATAGGCCTTGCCGTAAAAGCCGAGGCTGGCGAGGAAGGCGTTGCGGCTCACGGTGCGGGCGCGGCTGGTCAGCTTGTTGGCTGCCTTTTCTGCATCGCGTTCGTAGGCGGTGGCGGCCTTGGTGGCGCGACGCTTGTAGGTGCGGGCCTTGGCTTCGACTTTCTCTACGGTCTTGACGGCGGTGGACTTGCTGGCAGCGCGCGGACGACCGGGCGCCTTGCGGGGTGCTGCAGTTTTCGGGGCCGTCTTGCGTTTCGCAGCGGGGCGCTGCGGGGCGGCAGTCGTGGTTGTCGTGGTGGTGATGTCGTCAGCCATGTCAGTACTCCTTGCTGGGTATAGTCGGTGTCACGCAACACCGGAAGAGGCGAGAATAGGGGTTAAAATTAGAATGTTCCTACTAGAAGTGACAAATTCCCGTTTCTGCCATCCGTGCACTTGTCCACTGCGTATCTGCCGAGGATCCCGGTATGATTGGGACAGAGGTTTGTGCCCCCGGCCCCCCGCTGGCCCCGAACAGTCAGGTGCTTCATGTCTTTGAAAATTTCGCGCTCATTGTTGGCGACCGTCGCGGTCATCGGGCTGGGCCTTGCGCTGTCCTGGGGCTTGCTGGTGGGCAAGCCGGGCCCGGAGCCCGAGGCGCTGCCCGTGGCGGCCGCGCCACTGGTGGACGTTATCAGCGCCGAACCACGGTCGCTGGCCCTGAATGTCAGCACCCAGGGTACCGTGCGCCCAGTGCGCGCCATTGATCTGGTCAGCCGGGTTGCCGGCAGGGTCGAAACCGTAGCGGACGATTTCGCTGCCGGCAGCTTTTTCCGTGAGGGCGCTTCCCTGGTCGGTATAGAGGACGTGGATTACCGTTTTGCCATTGCCCGGGCCCAGTCCCAGGTGGCGGCAGCGGAACAGCGGGTGGCAGAGGAGGAAGGTCGGGCGCTGCAGGCCAGGCGCGAGTGGCGCGACCTGGGTAATGCCGCGGCCAATACCCTGTTTTTGCGCGAGCCGCAGCTGGCCTCTGCCCGCGCCGCTCTGAAGGCGGCCCAAGCCGATCTGGGGGCGGCGGAACTGGATCTTGAGCGCACCCGGGTTCTTGCACCCTTCAATGGCCGCATCAGTGAGAAATTGGTTGATGTTGGCCAGTACGTCACACCCGGTACGCGAATCGCCAGGGTCTACGCGACGGATGCGGTGGAGGTCAGGTTGCCGCTCACCGATCGCCAGGTGGCGCTGCTGAATCTGCCCCTGCATTACCGCAGCGATGACAGCGCTGCGGAGTTGCCTGCGGTCACCCTGCGCGCCACTTTCGGCAATCGCGACTGGGAATGGCAGGGTCGCATCCTGCGCACCGATGCCAGCATCGACGAGAACAGTCGCGTGGTATACGCGGTCGCCGAGGTTCAGGAACCCTTTGCCCGCGGTCCCGGTGGTGAGCGGCCGCCGCTGGTGCCGGGCATGTTTGTCAGTGCCACCATTGAAGGCCGTTCTCTGGAGGCCGTGACCAGCCTGCCCCGGTCGGCATTGCGCAATGACACCTCGGTGATGCTCGTGGACAGTCGCCAGCAGGTGGAGGGTCGTGCGGTCAGTGTGCTCCAGAGTGAGGGCGGGCAGGTCTGGGTGCAGGGTTTGCTGCGCGGCGACCGCGTCATCGTGCGCGAGCCCACCGTCACCGTTGCCGGCATGCGCGTAGAGGTCAACGAAGTGGCGCGCGTCGCCGGCGCGGGTCACTGATCGTGGGCGGTCCGGTGCGCTGGTTCATTCACAATCCGATTGCGGCCAACCTGCTGATGCTGTTTTTGCTGGTGGGCGGGATACTGGGCGTGCCGGCGCTGGACAAGCAGTTTTTTCCAAGCTTTGAGCTAAACCGGGTAAGCATTGCCCTGGCCTATCCGGGTGCAGGGCCGCGAGAGGTAGAAGAGCAGATTTGCGTCCGCATTGAGGAGGCGATCCACGACCTCAGCGGCATCAAGGAGATACGCTGCACCGCCCGCGAAAGCATCGGCACGGTGCTGGTTGAAGCAGAGTCCGGCTACGACATGCAGCGGCTGACGGCAGAGATCAAGACCCGGGTCGATGCGATCAATACCTTCCCGGTTGAAGCCGAGCGGCCGATCGTGACCGAGTTGGCCTTCAGGCATTACATGGCGGCGGTGTCGCTGGCGGGAGATCTTGACGAGCGGGATCTCAAGCGCCTTGGTGAGCAGCTGCGCGACGACCTCGCGTCCCAGCCCAATGTGTCCGTGGTGGAGCTGGAAACCCCGCGACCCTATGAGGTGTCGGTAGAGGTTTCCGAGTACACCCTGCGCCGCTACGGGCTGACATTCAACCAGGTGGTTACAGCCATTCGCAGTTCATCGCTGAATCTGCCGGCAGGTTCGATCAAGGATGTCGGTGGCGACATCCGTTTGCAGACCCGGGGCCAGGCTTACGACCGCTTCGAATTCGAGCGCATACCGGTGCTGACACGTCGCGACGGCACCCAGGTGCTGCTGCGGGATGTGGCAACGGTGGTGGATGGTTTTGAAGACGTGGATGTGCGCACCCGCTTCAACGACAAGCCCTCCCATACCCTGCACGTTTTTGTGACTACCAACCCGAACACCCTGGCAACCAGCGAAACGGTCCACAAGTGGGTGGAGGAAACTCGCGAGCAGTTGCCGCCCGGGGTCGAGCTGTCGGTGTGGCGGGACTCCTCCGTGCCTTTCAAGGGCCGGGTAGACACTTTGCTCAAGAATGGCCTTGGTGGTCTGGCTCTCGTCTTTCTGGTGCTGGTGCTGTTTCTGCGCCCGCGGCTGGCCATGTGGGTGTGTATCGGCATTGCCGTGGCCTTCGTCGGTACGCTGTTTCTGCTGCAGTATACCGGCACCAGTCTCAACATGATCTCGCTGTTTGCCTTCCTGCTGATCCTGGGGATTGTGGTCGATGACGCGATCATTGTCGGCGAATCCATTCACGCCCGCCAGGCGGCGGGAGAGCGCGGACTCGCCGGTGCCCTCAGTGGCACTCAGATGGTGATCAAGCCGGTGATCTACGCGGTGGTCAGCACCATGATCTTCTTCGTCCCCATGTTTTTCATGCCCGGGGACATGGCCCAGGCCGCTGTTGCCATTCCCACGGTCGTCATTATCGCGCTGGCTCTGTCCCTGGTGGAGTGCCTGCTGATCCTGCCGCCGCACCTCGCGCACATGCCACCGGTCAAGCCCAGCCGTTTCGCCTTCTTGCGGCGGATGGAAACCGTGCGCATGCGTTTCGCCGACGGTATGACCAACTTCGGCCGCCAGCGCTATCGGCCCTTCCTGGCCGCCTGCCTGCGTCACTACCTGCTGGTGGCCGCGATATTCTTCAGCCTGCTCCTGATAAGCCTGGCGCTGTATGGCGGCGGCTGGCTGCGCTCGGCATTCTTCCCTTCGATCAATTCCGACTACGTCATCGCCGAGATCGAGCTGCCCGAGGGAGGCGCTTTCAGCGACACTCTGCGGGTGTTGCGGCAGATTGAGTCGGCGGCGCTGCAGGTGAAGCACGAGTACAACGAAAACCCTGTTCTGTCCGCCTTTGGGCCCGCGATCGGACATATTGATTCCAGCGGCAATGCCAACAGGATCAGGGTCATTATCGAGACCATCTCCGACACGGTCGATACCCGTGAGCTTGCGGACCGCTGGCGCGAGGCCATAGGAGAACTGCCGCCGGTGCAGGATTTCCAGATGGACTACACCATCAACGAAATGGGTAAACCCATCCGTCTGGTTGCGTCAGCTGCGTCTCTGGACGACTTGATTGCCGTTGCCGCCGAAGTGCGCAGAGTGCTGCAGTCCTATCCCGGGGTCTACAATATCAACGATAGCCTGCAGGATCCCCAGCAGGAGATCGTGCTGGGGCTGAAGCCGGCGGCGGAAAATCTGGGGATTAGCCTGGCGGATCTCGCCCGTCAGGTGCGGGAAGGATTCTACGGCGCGGAAGTGCAGCGCATTCCCCGGACTCGCGAGGACGTGCGGGTCATGGTGCGCTACCCCGAGGCCGAGCGGCTCTCAGTGGACAATCTCAACGAGATGCGGGTGCGGACCCCCGCAGGGGATGAAGTGCCCTTTGCCACCGTGGCGGAGATTCGCTACGAACCGGGCTATCTGACCATTGACCGTCTGGACCGCAAGCGCACCCTCGAGGTCTCGGCCGAGGTTGTGGCGGGAGTCGTGGAGCCGCGTGCCGTGGTCAATGCCATTCTGCGCGATCATCTGCCGGGCTGGCAGCAGCGCTACCCCGGGCTCAGCCTCGCCCTTGATGGCGAGCTGCAGGAAGAGTCAGACTTCATGAACGCCATGATCAAGTACCTGATTCTGGCGATGCTGGTGATTTATGCCCTGATGGCGATACCGTTCCGCTCCTACTTCCAGCCGCTGCTGGTGCTGACGGCAATTCCTTTCGGCATCATGGGGGCCATCTTCGGCCACCTGATACTCAACTGGCAGGTGAGCATGTTCTCCTTCCTCGGGGTCATTGCCTGCGCCGGGGTCGTGGTCAACGACAATCTGGTGCTCATCGACCGCATCAACCAGCTGCGCGCCGCTGGTCATCCCGTGCTCAAGGCTCTGTTGCAGGGGGGAGAGGACCGTTTCCGGCCCATTATCCTCACGTCACTCACGACCTTCGTGGGGCTGTTGCCGATCATGGCGGAAACCAGCGTGCAGGCCCAGTTTCTGATCCCGATGGTGACCTCCCTGGCCTTCGGCGTCCTGTTCGCCACCTTCGTGACCCTGCTGCTGGTGCCTTGCCTGTACCTGGCCGGCGAACAGCTGGGCAGGCGCCTGCTGCATCGCAAGCAGCGTCTGCAGGACCTGATCGAAGCGGCGTAACTCTGCTGGCGCAGCCAGAGGGAGTCCGGCGGGGTGGCATATGGACGGGAGTGAAGTTACCGACCGGCCATGTGCCACCCCGCTGGGCGACCCACCTCTTGGCAGGGGTTTCGCTCAGCCCGCCTGTGGGCCAGCGGCAACGATTGCCGGAGAGACATCGAACTTCTTGATGTTCTCCTGGAACAGGGCCGCCAGCTTGCTGGCCTGTTCGTCGTAGGCGGCGGTATCGCCCCAGCTGTTGCGCGGGTTGACGAACTTGGGGTCCACCCCGGGGATAGCGGTGGGGAAGTCAAGGTTGAGGATATCCAGGTGCTCGCGGGGGGCATTGAGCAACGCACCACTCTGGGCTGCGGCCACGATCGCCCGGGTCACCGGAATCGGGAAACGGGAGCCGGTGCCTCCAGGCGCGCCCGAGCCGCCGGTCCAGCCTGTGTTGATCAGGTACACCTGGCTACCGAAGTCGTCGATGCGTTTCATCAACAGCTCAGCGTAGTCGCTGGCGGGGCGCGGCATGAACGGGGCGCCGAAACAGGTGGAGAAGGTGGGGTGGATGCCGGCTTCGGCACCCAGCTCGGTAGAGCCGACCCGGGCCGTGTAGCCGCTGAGGAAGTGGAAAGCTGCCGCTTCCTTGGACAGGATAGAGATCGGCGGCAGTACCCCGGAGACGTCACAGGTGAGGAAAATGACGCATTTGGGCTCCCCCCCGGCGTTGGACTCGGTGCGCTTGGCGATATGCTCCAGTGGGTAGCAGCAGCGGCCATTCTCGGTCAGGCTGGTGTCGCTGTAGTCCGCGTGGCGCTGGTCGTCCAGTACCACGTTTTCTATGATCGCGCCGAAGCGGATCGCGTCCCAGATAACCGGCTCGTTTTTCCGGCTCAGGTCGATGGTCTTGGCGTAGCAGCCGCCCTCGATGTTGAACACGGCGCCTTTGGCCCAGCCGTGCTCGTCGTCGCCGATCAGATAGCGTTCTGGATCCGCGGACAGGGTGGTCTTGCCGGTGCCGGAGAGACCGAAGAACAGGGTGGTATCGCCGTCCTCGCCCACGTTGGCGGAGCAGTGCATGGACATGACATCCTTTTCCGGCAGCAGGAAATTCTGCACCGAGAACATCGCTTTCTTCATCTCACCAGCGTAGCGCATGCCAGCGATCAGCACCTTGCGACGGGCGAAGTTCAGGATGACTACGCCGTCGGAGTTGGTGCCATCGCGCTCCGGATCGCAGACAAAGCTGGCGGCGTTGATGACCGTCCATTCCGGCTTGCGCCCAACGTTATACTGCTGGGGGCGGATAAACATGTTGCGCCCGAACAAGCTCTGCCAGGCGGTTTCTGTCACCACCTTCAGGGGCAGGTAGTGGTCGCTGTGCTCGCCCACGTGCAGGTGGGAAATGAAGCGGTCTCGCTCGCCCATGTGGGCTTCCACCCTGTCCCAGAGGGCATCGAAACGTTCGCTGTCGAAGGGGCGGTTGACCGGGCCCCAGTCGATGCTGTCTTCGGTGCTGGGCTCGCGGACGATGAAACGGTCGGCTGGGGAGCGGCCGGTGCGGTGGCCGGTGGTGACAAGCAGGGCACCGCTGTCTGCCAAAGTGCCTTCGTTGCGTTTCAGCGCTTCTTCAACCAGCTGCGCGCTACCCAGGTCGGTGAATTCCCGTGGGGTACTGATATCAAGGGTCATGGTGTGTCCTGTCTTCATGCTGCTGTTCGCAGCCCGCCAGCAAGGGCGGATGGCCTCTGTGGGACTTTCGGGGGGCGCCATTATGTCAGAATCGCCCCATGATGCGAACCAGATTGGAGAAAAAATCGGCGATCTTCGCCGAGCGTCAATGTAGCGTCGGCCCCGGCCCCTCATGCAGCAGGTCGGCCAGGTCCTCGCGCTCAAACCGGTACTGCTGGTTGCAGAACTCGCAATCCACGGTGATGCAGCCCTGCTCCCTGAGTATGTCCTCCAGTTCTGCCGCGGCGATGGCCGACAGGGCGTTGCGGCTGCGCTGCAGTGAACAGCTGCACTGGAAGCTGACCGGGCGTGGATCGAACAGGCGCACGGGGTCATCGTGGTAGAGGCGGTAGAGCAGGTTCGCCGGTGGCAGCTGCAGCAGTTCGCCGGGCGTCACTGTTTCCCCCAGCGTGCAGATATGTTGCCACTGCTGCTCACGCAGCTGCGATTCGCGACTGATCTGGGCCGGCAGTTGCTGCAAAAGCAGGCCAGCGGCGGACTGGCCGTCGCAGGCCAGCCAGAGCCGGGTTTGAAGCTGTTCCGATTGCTCGAAATAGGCGTCCAGGCTGGCAGCAAGCGAGTGCTGTGACAGGGGCACGATGCCCTGGTAACGCTTGCCCTGTAGCGGTTCAACCGTAATGGCCAGAGTGCCCTCTGCCAGCAGCTGGTCAAAAACTTCCGAGGTGGCGAGCTGCGCACCTCTGGCGATGCCGCGTATCTGCAGGTCGCTGCTGCACTCCGCCATCAGCAGGGGGACCTGGCCGCCGCTGCGGGCCTGCAGGATCAGACGTCCCTCGAACTTCAGGGTGGTGCTCAACAGGGTGGCTGCGGCCAGGAACTCGCCCAGCAGGCGCTGCACCCCCGGGGCGTAGAGGTGTATCGCCAGCATATCGCGGAGGCTGCTGCCCAATTGCACTATTTCGCCGCGGATGTCCGCCTGTTCAAACAGAAAGCGGCGACTACTGTCGGCGGCTGAATTCGCTGGCTGTGGGGCATGGTTCATGGGGCAAGTGTAATCCATTCCGGTGGTTTGTTGATCCCGCGGCGACAGCAGGGCGTATGCTGAGACGTGGCAAGGTTCAGTATGTGAGGCCAGCAGGGGCTATTTTCAACCGGGCGATGACCGCTGCCCTCAAGGGCGTTACAGTAATCGGGAAAACAGCAGAGGGCGCCTGAGGGCGGCCGACCCATTATACAGACAGGAGCAAGCGCATGAGATTCAGTTACCAGATCGGGATGAGCGATGCCGATCACTATCTGCCCCTGGTGCAGGCTGCGGAAGCAGCCGGTTTCCACGGTATCACCATCCCCGACAGCATCTGCTATCCACAGGAGGCCAGCTCCAAATATCCTTATAACAAGGATGGTAGCCGCGAGTTCCTGGAAAGTGTGCCCTTCCTTGAAAGCCTGATTGCGGTTGCAGCGATGGCTGCGGTCACCAAGAACATCCGTTTCGCGACCTTTGTCTACAAGTTGGCAGTGCGCCAGGTGGCGCCGGTGGCCAAGCAGGTCCAGAGCATTCAGGCCCTGTCCAACAACCGCTTTGATTTTGGCGTCGGTATCAGCCCCTGGGAGGAAGATTTCGCCGTCTGTGACGTGCCTTGGGACAAGCGCGGCCTGCGCCTTGACGAGCAGATTGATATCCTGCGCGGCCTGGAAACGGGCGAATTTTTTGGCTACAGCGGCGAAGTCCACCATATGCCCGCGATCAAGATGTGCCCGGCCCCCACCGCGCCCACGCCTATTCTGGTAGGAGGCCATGCGGAACCGGCCCTGCGCCGGGCTGCCAAGGTCGGTGACGGCTGGATGTGTGCCGGCGCCGACATGCAGCAGCTTGAGGGCTACATCCGTCGCCTGCATGAGCTGCGTGCCGAGTACGGTACCAGCGACCGGACTTTCCGGATTTACACCACCGGCCAGGACGCCTTTACCGAGGCAGGCATTCGCAAACTGGAAGAGATCGGTGTCACCGATGTCATCATCGGTTTCCGCAACGTCTACGAAATGGAGCCCGACAAGCCGCTGGACGAAAAGATTGCCATGCTGAACTGGTACGCTGGCGAGTTCATCAAGGGCTGATATTCGCCCGGCTTGGACTGCCGGCATAGGCCCAGGCATGCGGATGCGCTACAGTGCGCTCTTTACGCAAGCTGATGCCGATGAACAATCTGCTGCTCTATGCCATTACGGTGGCGATCTGGGGTTCCACCTGGATCGCCATCACGTTTCAGCTTGGCACTGTGGCACCGATAGTCTCCATCGCCCACCGCTCCATGCTGGCCGCCCTGCTGATTTTTCTCTACCTGGTTCTGCGTCGGCGTCTTTCCCCCCTCTCGCGGCGCGACCATGTGATGGTCTGCCTGCAGGGGCTGTGCCTGTTCAGCGGCAACTATATCTTCATTTATTATGCGACGGCGGAGCTGGCCAGCGGCCTGGTGGCAGTGGTGTTTTCGACCATGGTCATTCTGAACATGGTCAATGGCGCTATCTTCCTGCGCCTCCCGTCCAGCAGGATGGTGGCGCTTGGCGCGTGTGTCGGGCTGCTCGGCATGGTCGCGGTGTTCCTGCCCCAGCTGGAGAGTTTCAGCCTTACCGACGCTGGCTTCCGCGCCCTGCTGTTGTGCTTTGTCGGCACCTGCCTTGCTTCATTCGGGAATATTTTTGCTGCCCGCAATAGCCGCGATGGTCTTCCTGTGCTGGTTTGCAATGCCTGGGGCATGCTCTACGGTGCGCTGGCGCTGTACGTGGTTGCCCTGTTGACGGGTACAGCCATAACGGTGGACTTGACCCCTGCCTACCTCGGTTCCCTGTTCTACCTTGCGGTGTTTGGCTCGGTGGTTGGGTTCTGGGCCTATGTTACTCTGATCGGCACTATTGGCCCGGACCGGGCTGCCTACAGTTCGCTCCTCTTTCCAGTTGTGGCGCTGCTGATTTCCACCCTGTTCGAGGGTTACCAGTGGACGCTGCTGGGCCTGGCGGGTTTTGCCCTGGTGTTGGCCGGAAACTGGCTGGTCATGCGTCGGGGTACCGGCTAACCTAGGCGTTGCAGAGCATAACAGGCAAGAGCGACCATGGCGGGATTCCGGCTGACCAAACCCTATAACATGCCCAAAGAGGAGTTGCGACAGGCGGCGCAGCGGTTGGCGGACCGGCTTCAGGATGAGCACGGCGTGCGCTCGCGCTGGGAGGGCGACAGCGTCCACATAAAGGGCGGCGGTATCGATGGTCTGCTGTCCTTTCACGACGGCGTGGTCGATGTCTCCGTCAAGCTGGGCCTGTTGGCCTCGGCTTTCCAGCGGCCGCTGAAGGCGGAAGTCGAGCGCTACCTCAACGAAATGATCAGCTGAGCACCACGGCACCTGCCAGCGGGTCCCGGTTGGCCAGCAGGGCCGCGAAGTCCCCTGCCAGCACCCTGCTGCGCGCCATGCACTCTCGCCAGTAGGCAACTCGTGCATCCTGGCTCAAGCGCTTGAAATCACTGCGATCCGGGATTTTGCCCAGCGGCAGCGAGGCCACGAATGCCCGGCTTGGAC
>JBLRXF010000027.1:0-15696 GCA_047920875.1 Haliea sp.
GTCTGCCAGCTGTGCGCCACCAAAGCCGATCACCGCCTCAGGATCCGTGCCGAGCTCTGAGGCCAGCTGTCGCAGCAGCGTAGCGCCGGAGCGGGTCTCGTTGTCGCGGGCAAGCTCGAGCAGGCGCGCTGTGGCGGCATTCAGCGCCATGAAACGGACTTCTTCATCGCGGTCCCGGTAGACCACCAGATAGACGGGGTCGCCCGGCTCCGAAGGTCGAAAATCGGTGCCAATCCGGTGCACGGGCCAGCGGTAGGCCAGCACCCAGGCGAGCGGTGACAGTCTCGGCGTGGCCGCCAGCGGATCGCGCTCCGGCCCCGCGGCGGGCACCTCATCCTCGGCCACCGACAGCGCCAACTCGACCCACTCGTAGTGCGCCAGCTCGGCAATAAACGGCGGATCCTGCGCGCCGGGCTGGTGCCGCTCCATCAGGAAACGGAGAAATTCCTGGCTGATCTCGAGAAAATAGGGGGTATGGCAGCGGTGGCCGTCGATGAACTGCTGCACCAGGGCGTGCCAGGGACTGTCGCTGTAGAGACTCCTCAGCACGGGGAAGCCGCTGCTGATGAAACCCTCAATATTGTTGTAGATGAGGTCCTGGTAGATCTTCAGCCGGCGCGGTTCCAGGCCCGCTGGCGGCGCCACTGCCGCGGGATTGCGCAGGTAACCGGCCAGCGCCAGCTGACTGGCACGCAGCTCAGCCATGGGCCTGGACACGCGGGCTGCCGGCCGCCTGCAGCTGCCGGATCTGCGCCACTTCCTGCAGCAGCTGCGGCAGCGGCGGGAGGTTGAAATCGCGCTCCAGCAGGGTCGGCAGCGGCCCCAGCAGGCTGTAGGCATCGGCCAGCAGATCCCATACCGGATCGATCACCTTGGCACCGTGGGTATCGACCTTCAGGTCCGGCGCTTCGTCGTAGTGGCCGGCCACGTGGATATAGCGCACCCGCTCCAGAGGCAGCCCGCGCAGGAAGGCAGACGCCTCGTAGCCGTGGTTGATACTGTTGACGTAGATATTGTTCACATCCAGCAGCAAGTCGCAGCCCGAGGCACTGACCACCGCGTTGACAAACTCCAGCTCGCTCATCTCGGCGCTGGGCTGGGCGTAATAGGAGGCGTTTTCCAGGGCAATGGGGGCACCGATGATCTCCTGTACCTGCTGCACCCGGTCGGCGACGTGCCGCACCGCCTCCTCGGTAAAGGGTATCGGCAGCAGGTCATACAGGTGACCTTCCGCGGCACACCAGCTCAGATGCTCGCTGTACAGAGTAACGCCCAGTTCGTCCATTAAAGCCCGCACTGCGCGGACAAGCTCGAGATCAAGAGGGTCCGGGCCGCCGATATCCAGCGACAGGCCGTGAAATACCAGCGGGCAGCGCTCCACCAGCTCGCGGAACTGGCGGCCGAAACGACCACCTACACGGATCCAGTTCTCGGGCGCCACCTCAAAAAAATCGACCGCTCCATGGTCTGCAGAGAGCAGCGGGCCCATCAGGGCCCGCCGCAATCCCAGGCCCGCTCCTGCGGGCTCGGTCCTACCTTGCAGCATCAGGCGCCGCCGCACTTCCCTTCACCACATTTCCCCTCACCGTCCTTGCCTTCACCGTCCTTTTCACCGCATTTCCCTTCACCGCACTTGCCTTCGCCTTCCTTCTCGCCGCACTTGCCCTCACCGCACTTGCCTTCGTGGTCACCCTCACCGTGCGAGCCGTAATTGGCCAGGTTGTAACCGGTGTTCAACTGTTCGGCAGCAAAGGGGTTGGCTTCCGCGGAGGCCATGGGTACGACAGAGCTGGCCAGAAAAGCTGCGCCGAGCGCAATCGCGAGAGGTTTTTTTGACTGTGCCATGATCAGTATCCTTTTCTTGTGGGTTGGATGTACTTGAACACATCGGGGCCAGCGTCAGACGCGGGCCGACAGTGCTGTGACTCAGTATTGGCGAGGAAGTTTCCCCACGCCCGGGTGAGATTCGGTACTATTTCACAAATGAAGCTGTGACAGCTTCGTCTGGATGCGCAGCCAGCCAGTCCTTCACCGCTTCCCACTGCTCCTGCAGCCGCTTGTCGGAAACCGGCACCCGGGTACCGAGCTGCTGCGCAAACAGGGACACCCGAAACTCTTCCAGCATCCAGCGGTACTGCAGCGCAGGGCTGCACAGTGCGAGCAAACCCGGCCGTCGTGTGGCGGCCTCGTGCAGCGGAACCGCAAGCCGTTGCAGCATCTCGCGCTGACTGCTGTCCCGCGGCAGCTGCCCATTCAGGCGCTCAAGGCGCAGCTTGAGGGCTTTCATGTAGCGCGGGTACTGGGCGAGCCACTGTGCCGGGGTGTCGCGCTGAAATCCAGGCTGCCACAGCGTCGCCAGCTGTTGGCGCATGTCCGCCAGCGCTGGCGCCCAGGCTGCATCAGAGTAGCGCGCCATCAGAGGCTGCAGCTCCGCCAGCGGCTTCAGGGCGTTGAGCAGCGTGGTTTCCAACTCCGTCGCCCGACCTACCACCTCGCCGCTGCGAGCCAGCAGCGCCTGAAACCCGGCCTCATCCCGCGGCAGGGCCTCCATGAGTCCCGCCACCTGGACCCAGGCCGCGTCAATCAGGTCGTCGACCAGCGACAGCCGTTCCTGTCCCGCCGCCGCCAGCAGCAGGCTGGTTTCGTTGCCGAGCAACAGCTGCTTGCGCAAAAACTTGATCTGCTGCTTCTGCTGCAGCCGCAACAGGCGCAGCACCCCCAGCCGGTGCTGCAGCAGAGCCTGCCCGGGATAGTCGCACAGCTCCACTGCCACCGTTTCACCCTTGTCCACCAGCGCCGGCCAGGCCACGATCTCGGTACCCGCCTGGCGGAAACGCCACTGCTCGGGCAGCGCGCCGATGGCCCAGCTGGTGAGCCCGTCTCGAGCGGGGCTGCTCGCTGCAGCAGACGTGATGGTCTGGCGGGTGTCACTGCGAAACTCCGCCACCAGCGCCGCCAGATCGCGACCCTGGTTGAGCAGCTTGCCCTCTGCGTCAACCACCCGGATATTCATCCGATAGAAGTCATCAAGTTTGTCCGGTTGCAGGTCCCGAGCCTGCACCTCGACGCCGCCGAGCCGCGACAATACCCGCGCCAGGGCCATGCAGAGATCCTCGTCCGCAGGCTCCAGCACCGCGAGCGCGCGATCCACGCTGTCCGGCACCGGGACCAGCTGCTTGCGCTTGTCCTTGGGCAGCCCCTTCACCAGCGCGATACACTTGTCCCGCAGCAGTCCGGGCACCAGCCAGTCAAAGCGAAACCGCGGCACCCGGTTCAACAATCCCACCGGCACCGTCACCGAGACCCCGTCTGTTACCTGCCCGGGTTCGAACTGGTAGCTCAAGCGGAATTCCATGTCGCTCCAGCGCAGGCGGTCAGGGAACTGCTGGCCCAGCTCTGACCCCGGGTCCCGGGCCAGCAGCAGCTCCCGCGGCACCCGCAGGCTGGTGTCCGCCCCTGCGGTCGCGGCGAGCCAGGCGCGCAGACGATCGGCGGTGGTGATATCTGCCGGCAGACGTTCGTCGTAAAAAGCAAACAGCACCTGCTCATCCGCCAGCAGGTCCCGACGCCGGACCCTGGCCTCCAAATCCTCAAGCGAACGCAGCAGCTGCAGATTGTGCTTTAAAAACCCGGGATGGCGCGGAAAGCGACCCGCAATCAGACCCTCGCGAATCAGCAGCTCCCGGGACTCTTTGGGGTTGATCGGGCCGTAGTGCACAGACCGCTTGTCGGCGACAATCAGCCCGTACAGGGTGACCCGCTCCCATGCCATGGCTCGGCCCTGGCGCGCCTCCCAGCGCGGCTCGTAGTAGTGTAATTTGAGCAGCTCGGGATTGGTTTCCAGCACCCAGGCCGGGTCGATGGTGCCTACCGTGCGCGCAAAGACCTTCGAGGTTTCCACGATTTCCGCCGCCACCAGCCATTTCGGACGCTGGCGCCCGAGGGCAGAGCCGGGGAATATCTGCAGCTTGCGGTTGCGACTGCCAAGGTACTCGCGGTCCTCCTGGTGCTGGGCGATATTCGACAGCAGCCCGGCCAACAGCGCTTTGTGCACCGCATCGTAGCTCTCCTCCTCCAGCGCGGGGAGGCCGGCGCCCGGGTGCAGTCCCAGCTGGCGACAGCTGATGCGCAGCTGGGCGTGCATGTCGCGCCACTCGCGCAGGCGCAGGAAGGATAGGAATTCGCGCTGGCAGAGCTTGCGCAGCTGGCTCTGGCTCAGAGCCTGGCGCTGCTCCTCGTAGTAGCGCCAAAGCGCCAGCCAGGCCATGAAGTCCGAGCGCGGGTGGCGAAAGCGCGCGTGCATCTGGTCCGCCTGCGCCTGCTTCTCCGTTGGCCGCTCGCGCGGGTCCTGGATCGCCAGCGCCGCCGCAATGACCAGGATTTCATCCAGGCAGCCCTGCTCCTGCGCCGCCAGCACCATCCGCGCCAGGCGCGGGTCCACCGGCAGCCGGGCCATACGCTTGCCTACGGCGGTCAACTTGCCCTGGCCGCTTACCGCCCCCAGTTCCTGCAGCAACTTGTAGCCGTCGCGCACCATGCGCGGATCCGGCGGATTGATAAAGGGGAAGCGCTGCAATTCGCCCAACCCCAGATTCAGCATCTGCAGGATCACCGCCGCCAGGCTGGTGCGCAGGATCTCCGGATCGGTGAATTCAGGCCGCGCGCGGAAGTCGGTCTCCGTATACAGGCGAATGCAGACGCCGGCCGCAACCCGGCCACAGCGACCCTGGCGCTGGTTGGCGCTGGCCTGGGAGATGGGTTCGATGGGAAGCCGCTGCACCTTGGTGCGGAAGCTGTAGCGGCTGATTCTGGCCTCACCGGGGTCAATCACGTAGCGTATGCCAGGAACGGTCACGGAGGTCTCGGCCACATTGGTCGCCAGCACCACCCGCATGCCCCGCCGGCGCGAAATATCGAATACGCGGCTCTGCTCGGCCTGGGTCAGGCGCGCGTACAAGGGAAGCACCTCCAGCCGCTCCTGTCCCCGCAGCAGTCGGGCCAGTTCGCGGATATCGCGCTCACCGGGCAGAAACACCAGCACATCGCCGCGCTCACCAAAGCGGCCGGCCTCAATGTCGCCAACAAGCCCCACGATCTGCTCCTGCAAACCCAGGTCCCGGTCCTCGGCGGGATCCACATACACCGTCTCCACCGGGTAGCTGCGGCCGGATACTTCGATGATCGGCGCGTCGCCGAAGTGGCGGGAGAAGCTGTCGACGTCAATGGTGGCGGAGGTGATGATCAGTTTCAGGTCCGGACGCTTCGGCAGCAGCTGCTTCAGGTAACCCAACAGGAAATCAATATTGAGGCTGCGCTCATGAGCCTCGTCGATGATGATCGTGTCGTACTGGCGCAGGAGCCGATCGTGGCGGATTTCCGCCAGCAGGATACCGTCGGTCATCAGCTTGATTGCCGAGGCGTCTGAGACCTGGTCGGTGAAGCGCACCTGGTAGCCCACCAGGTCACCCAGCGGCAGCTGCAGCTCGTCGGATATGCGCTGGGCCACCGTGCGCGCCGCCAGCCGCCGCGGCTGGGTGTGGCCGATGCGGGCCTCCCGGCCGCGGCCCAGCTGCAGGCAGATCTTGGGAATCTGAGTCGTCTTGCCCGAGCCGGTTTCACCGGCAATGATCACCACCTGATGCGCACAGATAGCCTCGGCAATATCCTCCCGACGCTGCACTACGGGCAGTTCGGGGGGAAAGCTTATCGGCGGAATGGCGCGTACCACCGCTTCCGGCATTGCTGGGCTCCTGCGGGCTGGGTTTCGGGGTGTCTGGGGCCGGGTACACTAAGGTATCATGGCGCTCCCGACAATCCCCGCAGGACAGCAGCATGCCCGAGGTGAGCAATCATACCTTCGACGAACTCGTGATCGGCCAGCGGGCAGAGAGCTCGCGCACGGTCACCATGGAGGATATCCGCCTGTTCGCTGCCGCTTCCGGCGACCACAACCCGCTGCATCTGGACCCGGACTACGCTGCGACGACCCGCTTCGGCGGCTGCATCGCTCACGGCATGTTCAGCGGCGGGCTGATATCCGCAGTGCTGGCCATGCAGATGCCGGGGCCCGGAACCATCTACCTTGGCCAATCGCTGGCCTTCCGCCTGCCGGTCAAGGTCGGTGACACCCTCACGGTGCAGTTGACCGTGGCGGACAAGCAAGCGCGGCGGCGCCAGGTTACCCTCGACTGCCTGGTCCTCAATCAGGACGGCAAGACCGTGGTTACCGGTACTGCAGAGGTGATTGCGCCTGCGGAGCGGGAAACCCTCACCATTACGACGCCGGGCGTGAGCGGCTAGGGCAGGCGGGAGCTCAGACTGCAGGAGACGCGGCGACCTGCGACTCCGGGACAAACTGGGCCGGGTCGAGGTACTGCAGGCGCAGTTCAACGGAGCCGCGAGTGGGGCTGGACTCGACGCCCAACACCATGATGTTGACGTCGCCGTCTACTTCGGTGTGCGCCGACAAACCGAACATGATGTTGTCCGGGTTGCCCTGATCAGAAAACACCTTGATATCCCTGCCCGCGCGCAAGGCGTCACTGAGCTGGGCGACCAACAGCGCCAGGCTGGCGCGGAAGGAACCAAAGTTGAGTTTGCCGCGAAACTCGCTGTGATCCAGCGCGATATCAAAGCGCACCTGGGAACGATCCTCCATCTGCACATTGGTCAGATGCACCGACTTGCCCGCCACCATATCGCGGAAAACATTCTTGGCCTCAGTCCGCCGGTTCTCCAGAAAAGCCTTGTACAGCAGGTTCACGGCGATCGTCAGGAACTTGTCTCGGGGGATGGTTTGACTCTGGTTTTGCGCCATGGAATGCCCTCACAATCAAGGAGCGCAAGTCTACTGCCTGCCCGCAGCAAAAACCAGCGTTGGACCCTGGGCCCAACGGGTTCTTGCGCCCCGATAGCCCAGGGCAAGCCGATCTGCTAGGCTCTGTGCGCGACACCTGACACGAGCACAACCATGGCCAGCAATGCAGCACACTTCGATTTCAGCGGGGCCAAAATACTGGTGACCGGCGGCACCAGCGGTATCGGCGCGGGCATTGCTGCGGCTTACCTGGCCGCGGGCGCCGACGTCAGCATCACCGGCACGCGGGCTAGCGCAGAGGATTACGATACGGACCTTGCGGGATTCCACTATCTGCAGCTGGATCTGGAGAACATGGCCCAGGTCGATGAGGTGGCCCGGGCACAGACCCGACTGGACGTTCTGGTCAACAATGGCGGCATTGCCCTGCCAGCCCTGGGGCTGGATGAATGGGATCCGGAGACCTTCGCCCGCGCCATCAATATGCATCTGGTGTCTGGTTTTCGCCTGGCACGGGGCTGCCGCGATGCGCTGCGGGCAAGCACCTTGAGCGGCGGCGCCTCGGTCATCGGCGTCGCCTCCATGACCTCCTATTTCGGGATCGGCATGCTTCCCGGCTACGGCGCCGGCAAGACGGGTCTGCTGGGAGTCACCCGCGCCATGGCGACGGAGTGGGGACCCGTGGGCATTCGTGCCAACTGCGTGGCGGTGGGTCTGTGCGAGAGCCGCATGACCTCTGCGACCATCGCCAATCCCGAGTGGTCGGCGCCTACGCTCGCGCGCACGCCGCTGGGCAGACACGGGACGCCCGCGGATGTGGCCGCCGCGGTCCTGTTTTTGAGCAGCGCCCAGGCCAGCTGGATTACCGGCCAGACCCTGCCCATCGACGGCGGCTACACCGTCGCCGGCTGAGCCCGGAACCATGCAACGCGCGAACACGCCCTGGCAACCCCTGGCTGGCCCTGATCTGCGCTGGCAGGACAAGGACACGCCGCTGGCGACGGCTTTCGATGATTTTTACTATTCCAGCGAGAACGGCCTGGCGGAAGGACGCCATGTTTTCCTCGCTGGCAACCATCTACCCCAGCGCTGGCAGGCCCATCGCGACCGGCACTTCGTGGTCGCTGAAACCGGTTTCGGTACCGGGCTCAATTTCCTCCTCACCTGGCAGGCCTGGCGCGATCGGCGCGATGTACAGGAGGGGCCACGGCAATTGCACTATCTGGCCCTGGAAAAGTTTCCCCTGGCAGTGGCGGACCTCGGCCGCGCGGGAGCCGCCTGGCCAGAACTTGCGCCGCTGCTGGCGGAACTGTTGCTGCAGTACCCGCAGCCGCTGCCAGGCGTGCACCGGGCCCTGTTCGATGAGGGCGCGGTGATCCTGGATCTCTGGTGGGGCGATGTCGAGGCGGTGCTTGACGATCTCGTCTACAGCCGCCAGCCGCTGGTAGATGCCTGGTACCTGGACGGCTTCACCCCTGCACGCAATCCCGCCATGTGGCGGTCGGAACTCTGGCCAAAAATCGCCGCGATCAGCCGTCCCAATGCCACGTTCGCGACCTTTACCGCCGCCAGCGCGGTCCGACGGGGCCTGATGGACGCTGGATTCGCCGTGCACAAGACAGCGGGGTTCGGCCGCAAGCGGGAGCATATCTGC
This sequence comes from Haliea sp., assembly GCA_047920875.1. Classification (GTDB taxonomy): domain Bacteria; phylum Pseudomonadota; class Gammaproteobacteria; order Pseudomonadales; family Halieaceae; genus Haliea. The sequence continues at coordinate 8,472 of JBLRXF010000027.1, forward strand.
GGGCAACTCAGCGACCGCAAACCGTCGCCACCAGGACGGGGTACCCCCTGGGATCTTTCAGCGCAAGTACAGGAGCGGCCAGCGCAGGTGCTGGTTATCGGGGCCGGATTGGCTGGCTGCCACACGGCCGCCGCCCTCGCCCGCCGCGGCATCCGGGTCACCCTGCTTGACCAGGGAGCGGTGGCGGCAGGCGCCTCGGGCAATGCCCAGGGCGTCCTCTACACCCGCCTGTCCCACCGCCACTCGCCGCTAGCGGATTTTGCGCTTGCCAGTTTCGACTTTGCCAGCCGGCAGTACCGGGTGGGCTTCAGGGCTGGCGCGCTGGTGGCCGGCGTTCACGGCGCGCTCTGCGGCAGTTTTCACCAAATGGCTGATGCCACGGAATTGGCGCGGATGGCGCAGCTACTCGCCCCGGTGCCGGAGCTGGCCAAAGTGCTGAACGCAGACTGCGCCAGCGCGACTTTGGGCATCGCGCAGGACAGTGCCGGCTACTGGCACCCGAATTCGGGCTGGATGTCTCCGCCCGCACTCTGCCAGACCTTGCTGCAGCACCCACTGATCGCCGTGCGCGAGCACTGCGGCCCGGTCAGTCTGCGGCGGGTTGAGCATGTCTGGCAGGTGGAAGGCGCCGCCGGCACTCTGGCGCAGGCCCCGGCAGTCGTGGTCGCAGCGGGAGCAGACTGCGCCCAACTCCACGCTCTCGACTGGTTGCCAACCCGGGCGATTCGGGGCCAGACCACGCAACTGCCCGCATTGGCGCCCCTGGCGGGGCTGCGGGGAGTGCTTTGTCACAGCGGCTATATCGCGCCGGCCACAGCGGAAGGACACTGTATTGGTGCCACCTTTGCGCCCGGGGACCTCGACCCGGCACTGCGGCGCGAGGATCAGGTCCAGAATCTGGGGCAACTGGCGGCTGCAATCCCTGCTGCCGCGGACGCATTGGCCGGGCTGAGACAGACTGCACTGCCGGGGCGAACTGGCTGGCGCTGTGCCAGCCCGGACTATCTGCCGCTGGTCGGACCGGTGCCCGACCGCGCGGCCTTTATCCGCGACTATGGTCGGCTGCGCGAGAATGCGCGCAGCGAAATACCGCTTGCCGGCAGCTATCTGCCTGGCCTGTACCTGAACACCGGCCACGGCTCACGGGGACTCACGTCGACGCCGCTGGCCGCGGAGTTGCTGGCCAGCCAACTTTGCAGGGAGCCGCTGCCCTTGGAACCTGCGCTGGTGCGGGCGCTGGCGCCGGCCCGTTTTATCATCCGCGATCTGGGGAGAAACCGGATTTGAACACATCGCTACGAAGCAGCTTGCTGCTGCTCCTGCTGCTCGTCAGCCCCGCGTCTGCGCTGGAGCAATTCAGCTATAGGGTGCTGGAACAGAAACCCCTGCCACGTGGACTCTTCGTCCAGGGCCTGCAGATCGTCGATGACAGGCTTTATGTCAGCACCGGCCTTTACGGCCAGTCGAGGCTGCTGCGCTACCGTTTTGCAGACGGCGAGCTGCTGGACGAGCGCCGTCTGCATCCTCGCCTGTTCGGCGAGGGACTCACGGTCCTTGACGATCGCGTGTTCCAGCTGACCTGGCGCGCTCGACGGATGCTGGTTTACTCACAGCAGGATCTGATGCCCGCGGCGGTCTTTACCCTGCCCGGCGAAGGCTGGGGCCTGACCGATAATGGCAGCGAACTTGTCTATACCGACGGCAGCCACTACCTGCACTTTCTCGATCCTGACAGCGGGCAGCACCTGCGCAGCGTCGCGGTAACCGAGGACAACCAGCCCGTCGTGCGCCTGAACGAGCTGGAATGGATTGACGGCAAGGTCTGGGCCAATGTCTGGCAAACTGACCGGATTGTGGTTATCGACCCCAGCAGCGGTGCGGTAACCGCCAGCGTTGATCTCAGCGGCCTGCTGCCAGCGGCAGAGCGCAGACCGGACACCGACGTACTCAACGGCATTGCCCGCAATCCCGCGGATGGCGGACTCTGGGTAACAGGCAAGAACTGGCCCTGGCTGTACCGCATCGAGCTGGTACCAGCCGCAGCAGCGGCGGCGGAATCGCGCTAGAATAGCGGTCTCGTTTGCGACCAATCAGGACTCTCATGAACCAAATCACTCCGGCAGCCGTCGGTCATGCCGCATTTCGCCTGCTGCGCAGCCACGACATCGAATCCCTGCAACTCCGGGTGGACCAGTACGAACACCTCGCCACCGGCGCCATGCACTACCACCTTGCGGCCGACAGCAGCGAGAACGTGTTTCTGGTGGCGCTGCGCACCGTACCTGCGGATTCCACCGGGGTCGCCCATATTCTTGAGCACACTGCGCTCTGCGGCAGCCAGCGTTATCCGGTCCGCGATCCGTTCTTCATGATGCTGCGACGCTCGCTCAACACCTTCATGAATGCGTTTACCAGCAGCGACTGGACCGCCTACCCGTTCGCCAGCCAGAACCGCAAGGACTTTGCCAACCTGCTCGATGTCTACCTGGATGCCGTGTTCTTTTCGCGGCTGGATCCGCTGGACTTTGCCCAGGAGGGCCACCGGGTAGAGTTTTCCGAACCGGGCAACCCCGACAGCGATCTGGTGTTCAAGGGCGTGGTCTTCAACGAAATGAAGGGCGCGCGCAGCTCGGTGCCCAGCACCCTCTGGCAGACCCTGTGCGAGCACCTGTTCCCGACCACGACCTACCACTACGACAGCGGCGGCGACCCCAGGCACATTCCCGACCTGAGCTACGCCCAGCTCAAATCCTTTTATCAGAGCCACTATCACCCCAGCAACGCGATCTTCATGACCTTTGGCGATATCCCTGCCCATGAGCATCAGGCCGTGTTCCAGGATCTCGCCCTGCAGCACTTCCAGCGCCTGCCCCAGCGCATTGAGGTGCCGCTGGAGCAGCGCTATGGCGCGCCGCAGCGGATTGAGCGCTCCTACGCCCTGGATGACTCCGGTGAGACTGCACGTAAAACGCACATCGTCATGGGCTGGTTGCTGGGAGAAAGCACCGACCTGCAGCAACTGCTGGAGGCGCAGCTGCTGTCCAGCGTACTGCTCGACAACAGCGCCTCACCACTCATGCACGCTCTGGAAACCACTCCTCTCGGCCAAGCACCCTCGCCCCTCTGCGGACTCGAGGATTCCCAACGGGAAATGGTCTTCAGCTGCGGCATCGAGGGCAGCGAGGCCGCCTCCACCGACGCGCTGGAAGCGCTGGTGCTCGGCGTCATCGAAACAGTGGCCCGGGAAGGGGTTGCGCCTGCGCAGCTGGAAGCCGTCTTGCACCAGCTGGAATTGCATCAGCGGGAAATCAGCGGCGACGGCTACCCCTACGGGCTCCAGCTGATCCTGCAGGCGTTGAGCCCTGCCACCCACTACGCCGACCCGGTCGCCGTGCTGGATCTGGACCCGGTGCTGGCCACCCTGCAGGAGAGTATCCGCGACCCCGAGTACATCAAGAGTCTGGCCCGGCGGCTGTTGCTGGACAACCCGCACCGGGTCACGCTGGTGATGACACCGGATACCGAGCTCTCCGCGCAGCGGCTCGCCGCGGAGGCCGAGCGCCTGGCGGCCCTCAAGGCGGGCATGACGGAGGAGGACAAACAGGAGGTTGTGGCACTGGCGCAGAAACTGGAGCAGCGCCAGCAGCAGGCAGGCGACATGAGCATCCTGCCCAAGGTCACTCTGGCCGACGTGCCGGCCAGCCTCCCGGAGCTGGAATTCCGCGAGCACAGGCAGGATGGCCTGACCCTCACCAGCTATACCCAGGGCACCAACGGTCTGGTCTACCAGAAGCTGGTCAGCGCCTTGCCGGCACTGAACGTCGCCGCAACCGGCCTGCTGCCGCTGTACAGCAAGGTGCTGACCGAGGTCGGACTGGGCAGCGAGGACTACCTCGCGGTGCAGCACCGTCAGGCCGCCACCGTCGGCAGTATCAGCGCTGCCACTTCCCTGCGCGGCGGGGTGGACGACGAGCAGCAGTTGCAAGGCTTCTTCACCCTCTCCTCCAAGGCTCTGGCGCGCAACAGCGAGGCCCAGATCGCACTGATGCAGGACAATCTGCAGCGAGTTCGGTTTGATGAAAGCGGTCGCCTGCGGGAGCTGGTGGCGCAGGCCCGGGCCCGCCGCGAGCAGTCAGTCACCGGCAGCGGTCACAGCCTGGCGATGACTGCCGCCTGCGCCGGCATGAGCCCGCTGGCGCGGATCAACAACCAACTCGGCGGACTGGAAGGCATCCGCTCGCTGAAGGCCCTGGACGACAGCCTGGCCAGCGATAGCAGCCTGCAGGACTTCATCGGCAGCTTGCAGGCCATTCACGGGGCGGTGACCAGTATGCCGCCGCAGCTGCTGGCCATTGCGGACGAACATGCTATCGACGCCGTCAGCCGCCGGGCGCTGTCAGCCTGGAGTGCCTGCGTCCAGCCGAATGCCGGCGGTTCAGTCTTCACCGCCGAACCGATCCGCGAAGCCCGGCGCGAACTGTGGATCGCCAACACCCAGGTCAACTTCTGCGCCCGCGCCTACCCGACGGTGCCTGTTGGTCACCCGGATGCCGCAGCGCTGACCGTGCTCGGCGGGTTTATGCGCAATGGCTTTCTGCACCGCAGCATCCGGGAACAGGGCGGCGCCTACGGTGGCGGCGCCAGCCAGGACTCGGGCATTGCCGCGTTCCGTTTTTATTCCTACCGGGACCCGCGCCTGCTGGAGACACTCGCAGACTTTGACCGTGCCATCGCCTGGATGCTGGAGACCGGACACGAGGACAGCGCACTGGAGGAGGCCGTGCTGGGGGTGATTGGCAGCCTCGACAAACCCGCCTCTCCCGCAGGAGAGGCGCGGCAGCACTTCTATCAACGCCTGTTCGGCCGCAGTCACGAAGACCGGGAGGCTTTTCGCCGCGCTATCCTCGCGGTGAGCCTGGAGGATCTGCGACGGGTGACCCATCAGTACCTGGATCCGGCAAAGGCCAGTACCGCGGTGGTCACCAGCCGCAAGCAGCAGGAGGCCCTCGGCTCCGCCGTCGCTGAGCTGGGTCTGCAGATCGAAGTGGTGTAGGGCGGCCTCCGCACCGTAATGCGACCCGGGGCCTGCCGCAAAGGCAGAACCCGGATCGCCGTGGTCCTGCCGCAGCGCTCAGCTGTCGCTGGCTTCGGCGCTGCGGCGTCCCTGCTGCTTGCCGTTCTCACCGCTGCCCTTGCCGTGCTTGCGTCCGTGCTCGTCGCGCTGCGCCTCCATGGCCTCCAGTTTGCTGCGCTGTTCCTCACTCAGCAAGGCCCGCACTGCCGCGCGCGTTTCGGTCATGCGGTAGGCACTGCGCGCCGTGATCGCACCGAGCTCGTCCGCCAGGGCCTGGTTCGCGCCGGCGTCCGCACTGTTGGCCTGGGCGCGCATCTGCGTCTTGATCTCCCGCATCCGCTCGCGGTCCGCGGCGCCGGCTGCGCGCGCCTCGGCCATCAGGCCGGCAACGCTGGCCTGCTGTTCAGCGCTCAGGTCCAGATGGCTGCTCATCTTGCCCAGCATGCGCTCGGACCGGCCCTCCTCGCCTGGCCAGGCAGAGACCGGCCCGGCCACAGCAGCGGTCGCCAGGACCAGCGCCAGGGCGCCGGCGCGGAAAGTGGTGAATCTGGGTGTTTGCATGGATCTTCTCCGGTTGATTGAACACGCAGACAGTATGCGCATATCCTCGGTAAGCGTGTGCTGTAGCAAGGTAAATAACTGTAAAGAAGCGTAGCAGTCTGTTGCCCAGGATGGATTTTCCAGCCCGGCAACCCCACACTGTGAGCCTCTGCAGGACCCTGACCACCGCCATGACCGAGCACCTCCTGATCATAGATGACGACCGCGAACTTTGTGGCCTGCTGCAGGAGTTCCTGCAGCTGGAAGGCTTCACGGTGGCTCTGTGCCACGATGGACTCGACGCTCTCCAGCGCTGTCGGCAACAACGCTTTGACGCCGTCATCCTGGATATCATGCTGCCGGGCATGCAGGGCCTCGAAGTACTGCGCAAGCTGCGCGAGCGGCTGGACACCCCGGTGCTCATGCTCAGCGCCCGGGGCGAGGACACGGACCGCATCATTGGCCTCGAGCTGGGCGCGGACGACTACCTGCCCAAACCCTGCAACCCGCGGGAACTGGCTGCACGGTTGCGCGCCATCCTGCGCCGCAGGCGCGGCATCGAGCCGGGCAAGGAGGCAGACCTGAGAGTGGGCCTGACCCATCTCAACAGCGCCGACCGCAGCGCCACCTGGCACGAGCACAACCTGGAGCTCACCAGCGCTGAATTCAACATTCTTTACACGCTGCTGTCCCACGCCGGCAATGTCGTGGACAAGGAGTCCTTGAGCCGCCAGGCCCTGGGCCGTGCGCTGTCGGCCTACGACCGCAGTGTCGATGTGCACGTCAGCAAGATCCGCAAGAAGTTCGCTGCCTGCGGTGCCGACAATCCGATTGTCAGCATCCGCGGCGCGGGTTACCAGTTCACGGTCTCCACGGCGGAAAGCCGCTGATGCCGGCATCTTCCCTGTTCGTCAAGATTTTTCTCGGCTTCTGGGTGGTCACCATCGCGGTGCTTGGCAGCTGGCTGCTGGCCGGCCACTATCTTGACTCCTTGTCGCCGGACGAAAGCCAGACCCGCTCGGGTGACGGGCCGCCACGATTTATCATGCGCCTGCTCTACGACCTGCAGAATCAACCCCTGGAGCAACTGTCGCAGGTCATCAACGGGGTGCAGACAGAGCGCAAGGTGCGAGCATATTTGCTCAACGCCGAGGGCGAGGATGTTCTCGGGCGGCGCGTGCCGGCCAACGTGGCCGCGGTGGCTGCCCGGCTGGACGACACAGGCCGGCGTGCGTTCCTGCGCGAGGATGGTCGCCACCTGGTAGCTCACCAGCTGTTCCGCGATGATCTGGGCCCGATGCGCTCGGTGCTGGTATTCAAACCCAGCCGTTCGCGTCTGGTGAACGCCCTGGGCAGCAACCTGTGGCTCCGGGTGGTCCTGGCGGTGCTGGTATCGGGCCTGCTGTGTTACGTGTTGTCGCGGGTACTGACCCGACGTCTGGGTGGCCTGCGCCAGGCCGCTGGTCAACTCGCCGCTGGCGTTGACGTTCGCACTCGCTGTCTACCTGGCCTTTTTCGCCTACCGACGGTGCGTCGAATGCGGCATGAGCGGCCATCACGCCCGGAAACGGGCGCTATATGTAGGCATCGTGGGACTGGCCGCATTCTTCG
>JBLRXF010000028.1:0-14928 GCA_047920875.1 Haliea sp.
ATCGAGCGAACCACAGGATGGATCACCTCCGGGCGCTCATCGATCAGCGGCTGACAGGCGATATAGCGCTCCGCGACCCAGGGCCCCTCGTACAACAGGCGCGCCGCTTCGTCGAATGGCTGGTAATCCACCGGCACCAGCTCAATATCCGGGCTGGCCGCCAGGGTCGACAGCGTCTGCCCGTAGGCTGCCTGGTAGTCCGAATCCCCGAAAAAATCCAGCTGGTCCTCTGCCAGAATACCGATCCTCAGCGCGCCGGCACGCCGCCCATAGTGACGCCCGAGATTCGCAAACGAATTCCGCCGGCTGCCACCATCGTGCGGGTCAAACCCCTCCGCAGAGGCCAGGACCCGGTTGGCATCGTCCGTCTCCAGGGCAAAGACGCTAATACAGTCGAGACTGCGACAGGCCGGCACCAGCCCCGACGACGAGAGCAGGCCGCGCGTGGGCTTCACGCCCACCAGATTGTTGAAGCAGGCCGGCACCCGGCCGGAGCCCGCGGTATCGGTTCCCAGGCTGAAACTGGCCAGACCCAGCGCAACAGCCACCGCAGAACCAGAGCTGGAGCCGCCGGAGATATAGTCCGGATCGAACGCATTGCGACAGGGGCCATAGGGTGAACGGGTGCCATTCAAGCCCGTGGCAAACTGGTCGAGGTTGGTTTTCCCGACCGGAATTGCCCCCGCGGCAAGCAGCTGCTGCACCACCCGCGCCGACACAGCTGGCGTATAAGCGAACTCGGGACATCCCGCCGTTGTCGGGACGCCGGCAAGATCGATATTGTCCTTGATGGCAAAGGGAATACCCCAGAGTGGATGATCAGCGGGGTCCATGCCAGCAAGCGCGTCCAGCCACTTAGCCTGCTGCGAAGCACTGAGCAGGGTTATCCAGATGTTGTGCCCGACATACGCTGCCGCGCGCTGCCGGATACTCTCCATCAGCAGCGCCGGCGTCAGGCTGCCCTGGGCATACGCCGCCTGCAGCGCCGCTATGGTCATATTCCGGGTCATTGGCTATCTCCTTCCGCTGCGGCGGCCACATCGTCCAGCACTACCAAGGCCTGGCCGGCTGTCACCCGCCCCCCTGCAGCCAGCAGGAGCTGGCTTACCTGGCCGTCACGGGGCGCATGAACGGTAATTTCCATTTTCATCGACTCCAGAATCATCAGCGTATCGCCGGCCCGAACCGTGTCGCCCACCTGCACCGGCGTTTGCCAGATACTGCCGGAGACCGGACTGTCGACAACCGTCGCCGTGTCTGGCCAGACCTGGGCCTCAGCCGCGACGGGCACTTCCTCCTCGGCAAAATTGAACTGGCCCTGTGCATGCCAGCGCGCAAGCTCATCAGCAAAGGCCCGCTCGCGACGGCCACGGAACAGCGCCAATTCTTCCGCGTTATCCGCCATCAGCTGCTCGTAGGCGGCCAGAGAGAACTCCGTCTGCTCGATCCGCAGCGGATAGCGACCCTGGGGGAAATCCCGCCGTATCTCCTGCAACTCCTCGTGACTGACTTCGTAGAAGCGGATCTGGTCGAAGAATCGCAGCAGCCAGGGGTGCTCGAACTCTGTCGTGCGGCGATAGCGGTTCCACATCTGCAGGGTACGGCCCACAAACTGGTAGCCACCCGGTCCCTCCATGCCGTACACGCAGAGATAGGAGCCGCCAATGCCCACGGAGTTCTCCGCGGTCCAGGTGCGGGCGGGGTTGTATTTGGTTGTCACCAGCCGGTGACGCGGGTCCACCGGCGTGGCAACCGGCGCGCCGAGGTACACATCACCCAGGCCCATGACCAAGTAGGACGCTTCAAACACAATCCGTTTTACCGCCTCCAGGTCCTCAAGCCCGTTGATGCGCCGTATGAACTCGAGATTGCTCGGGCACCAGGGCGCGTCCCTGCGCACCGACTGCATGTATTTTTCCACCGCCAGCTGGCAGGCGGAATCATCCCAGGACAGGGGAATATGGACGATCCGGGAGGGCACCTTCAGTTCCGTCAGCTGGCCTGCCAGTTCACGTTCGCCGCGCTCGATGTGCGCGAGCAGGGACGCGCAGCTCAGTGCCTGGCTGTCATAGTGAATCTGCAGTGAACGGATACCGGGGGTCAGTTCGCGCAGACCGGGCAGGGTGTTTTGCTGCAACCACTGCATCAGGGCATGCGCGCGGAACCGCAGGCGGATATCGAGTATCTGTTCACCATATTCCACCAGCAGGAAGTGGTCGCCGGCGCTGCGGCAGACGATCTCGTCACCGAACTCGGCAGCGGGCAGATTCGCCAGTAGCGGCGTTGTGGGTGCACGCGCCTGCCAGTCGCAGGGCACCGCATCCAGCTGCACTATCGCCTCAATTTGCGCAGCCTCCAGTGCCACCGCCTGCTCCAGACTGACAGCAACAAAGCGCAGCCTGTCACCCGCACGCAGCTGCCCCAGTTTCCACAAATCCGCCGTAATCACCGTGGCGGGGCAAACAAATCCTCCCAGCGAAGGCCCATCGGGACCCAGGATGACCGGCATGTCGCCGGTGAAATCGACCGTGCCAAAGGCATAGCCGTTGTCGTGAATATTGGAGGGATGCAAGCCCGCTTCACCGCCGTCCGCTCGCGCCCAGCGCGGCTTGGGTCCAAGCAGACGCACGCCGGTGCGGCTGGAGTTATAGTGAACTTCCCAGTCTGTGGCAAAAAAGGTCTGAATATCCAGAGCGGTGAAAAAGTCCGGTGCGCCATGGGGTCCGTAGATGACCCGCAGCACCCAATCACCGCCGATATCCGGGCGCAGCGCGGCGGGCAACTGAACACTGCTGGCCCGTGAACTGCCCGCATCCAGGCGCAGGATGTCACCTGCACGCAAGGCCCGGCCGTTGTGCCCGCCGAACTGCCCCAACGTGAAGGTTGCCCGCGAGCCCAGATACTGCGGACACTGCAACCCGCCGCGCACAGCAACATAGGAACGTGCACCCACCTCGCGAATCCTGCCCAACTGCAGGGTCTGGCCGGCGCGTACATCCACAAGCTGCCACAGCTCCAGCAGCTCATCGTCCAGCTTTGCCTCGATGGGCGCGCCGCCGATCACAATCTGGGTATCAATGGAGAAGCGCAGTGTCGGCCCCTGCAGCGTCACCTCCAGCGCAGCCGCATCCGCCTGATTCCCCAACAGGCGATTGACCAGACGAAACGAGTAACTGTCAAAGGGGCCGGATGGCGGCACACCGACATGCCAGTGGCCCTGACGGCCAGGGAAGTCTTGCACCGTCGTCTGGGTGCCGCCCTGAATAACGTCTACGCGCGCGGGCTGATATACAAACCGGTCCAGGTAGCGGGTGGTGACGGCGCCTCGAGCCAGAGTGTCATCCCGACTCAGGGCGCGCAGATAGTCGAGGTTGGTTTCACTGCCGTAGAGCTCAATGGCATCCAGGGTCTGTTGCAGCCTGGCCAGTGCGCCCGGGCGATCATCACCGTGGACAATCACCTTGGCCAGCATGGGGTCGAAAAATGCGGGCACCTCTATTCCCGACTCGATCCAGTGGTCTATGCGCACACCCGCGAGCTCGGGAAATGCGACGCGGCTCAAGAGGCCGGCGCAGGGCTGAAAGTCGCGCCATGGATCCTCAGCATAGAGCCGCACCTGAATGGCGTGCCCACGGGGCGTCAAGGCCGTGCGCGCAGCGTCAAGATCGGGCGCCTGACCGGCAGCAATGCACAGCATCCACTCCACCAGGTCAACGCCGTAGACTTCCTCGGTGACACCGTGCTCAACCTGCAGCCGGGTATTCACCTCGAGAAAGTAGAACGCCCCGGTGTCGGCATCGTAAATAAATTCCACAGTGCCAGCGTTGCGGTAGTGGACACTGGCCAACAGCCGTTCTGCGGTATCGTGCAAGGCCTGGCGCACAGAATCACCGAGATTGGGCGCGGGACACTCCTCCACCACTTTCTGGTTGCGCCGCTGGCTGGAGCAATCACGCTCGCCCAGGGCAAGCGCAGCGCCCTTGCCATCGCCTACGATCTGCACCTCGATGTGCCGCGCCGAGGCAATGAATTTCTCCAGAAACACGCTGTCGTCGGCAAAATTGTTGGCGCCCAGGCGGCGCACTGACTCGAACGCCCTGGCCAGCTCCCCAGCGTCACGACACAGCTGCATGCCAATGCCGCCACCGCCTGCGGTGGTCTTGAGCATCACCGGGTAGCCAATAGCAAAGGCCGCAGCCTCAGCCTCCGCAAGGTCGCTGAGCAGGCCGGATCCCGGCAGCAAGGGCACTCCGGCGGATTCTGCCAGGGCGCGCGCCCTGTGCTTCAGGCCGAACGCGCGCATTTGTTCCGCGCTGGGCCCTATGAAGGCGATCCCGGCAGCTTCGCAGCGCTCCACGAATACCGCGTTCTCACTCAAGAATCCGTAGCCGGGGTGTATGGCCTGGGCACCCGTCTCGGCGGCGAGCTGCAGAATGAGTGCCATGTTGAGATAGGTATCAGCGGCGCCTCCATCCCCGAGGCAGCAGGCTTCGTCAGCCTGGCGCACGTGCAGACTGTCCGCGTCACAGGCCGCGTAGACGGCGACCGAGCGGATACCGAGACGTTTGAGTGTGCGAATAATGCGGGTGGCAATAGCACCCCGGTTGGCAACAAGTACTTTGTCAAACATGCGAAACACCTGGCCCGGGCCGTCCCGGATTAGAGCTGTCTGACGAGGCCGTCCACGTCAGCGTGAAAAGAGTCAGTTATCCCAGACCAGACATTCAATCGGCGTGGGGTTGAAACCGTTGCAGGGATTGTTGAGCTGGGGGCAGTTGGAAATCAGCACCACCACGTCCATCAAGGCCGCCAGCTCCACGTATTTCCCCGGCGCAGATATGCCGTCCTCAAAGGTCAGCCCACCCACTTCGGTCACTGGCACATTCATGAAGAAATTGATGTTGTGGCCAATATCGCGCTTGCCGATCCCGTACTCGGGATGCTCGGCCACCGCCAGCATCCAGCTATCCCTGCAGGCGTGCATACAGCGCTTTTCCAGGTCGTAGCGCACCGTGTTGCTCTCGGTGGCGCAGGCGCCGCCCAAGGTATCGTGGCGGCCACAGGTGTCGGCAACAATCTCCAGCATGGGGGCGTTATCCGACGAACGCAGCACCGATCCCGTGGTCAGGTAGACGTTGCCCTGCTCACGGATAGTATCGGTAGCGCTATAGCGCTCCCGAGGATCATCGGCCTTGAAAAACAGGGTATCAGCGGCCTGGTTGCCCTCCAGATCAAGGATGCGCAGAACCTGTCCTGCCCCGAGGCGACCAATGTAGTAATCCCCGGCGGCTATGATGGTGCGGGAGCTGGCCTGATCCGGGCAGCGCGTGCTTTCTGTCAGCATCAGGGTCTCCTCAATGTCCCAAGTGGTAGAGCATGGTGTTCTGGAAACCACGCCGGTTCTCGGCACAGTGGTTCAGACAGACGTCGTCTTCCGCCAGCGGATCGGCCAGTCCCAGCCGAATCCGCACCGGCTTGCGCGGGTAACTCGGCGCCAGATTGAACGGGTGCGGGCAGGCATGCAGCAGAACCAGCGTATCCATCTCGAAACGCAGGGTAACGCTGCTGCCAGGGGCGCTATGGCCGGCAGCCAGACGCAGCGCGCCCGAATCGTCCGCATACACCTTGCTGAACCAGTTGATATTGGCGGCCATGTCCGCAGCGCCCAGGCCATATTTGGCCAACTCGACCAGGAAAGCATCGTGGCCGTTCTGGTGCCAGTCGTTGCGGTCGACCTGGTAATCGCGGGCACCCCAGCGGGCCTTGACGGCTTCGGCGCGAATGTTGCCGCAAACCGTTTCGTGCCAGCCAAGGGAATCTTCCACAATCGAGGCGAAAATCCGCCCCATGTCAGAGTACAGGCAATGCCCGCGAGTCAATTTGAAGGTGTGCTGGCACTTGAGCGTATCGGGCGCGTTGTACCGTTCGAGAAGATTTTCGGGGTTGTAGAACAACATCCCCAGGTTGCCATCACCCTCAAGGTCTGTGCACTGCATTTTTGTGCCCCGGCGCAACCGCAGGGACCAGTGGCCACCGGGCGCAAGCTCAGTGGTGTAGTCAGAGAACGTCATGCTGGATATCCATTTCTGTTGCCGTTAAAGCCAGATCACGGCCAATATTTTTCAGTATTTTGCCATCCGTATTACCCACCGGCAGGTCATAGGTAATGGTGGCCCCGTAGGCGTCCGGTGCCTGAGGGTCATGGCGGGTCTTGTCGAAGACCCACAGACGGGTGCCCAGATAGAAACCCTCCTTCAGATCGTGGGTCACCATGAATATGGTCAAGCGGTATTGCCGCCAGAGTCGCAACACCAGATCGTGCATGTCGGCCCGAATACCAGGATCCAGGGCACCGAAGGGTTCGTCCAGCAGCAGAATGGCGGGCTTCGCCAGCAGCGCCTGCGCAATGGCCAGACGCTGGCGCATGCCGCCCGACAAGTCGGATGGATAGAGATTCTGCGAATGCGCGAGCCCAACCTCTTCCAGCCAGCCCAGCGCCTCCCGCTTTGCCTCCTTGCGCGCGGCGCCGATAAGCGCGCCGGTAAGGCCGCGACGGGAAAATCCCCGCGCCACCATCACATTCTGCAGCACCGTCAGATGCGGAAACACCGAGTACTGCTGAAATACAATCCCGCGATCCGGCCCCGGCTCATTGGGAACCGGCTTTCCATGCAACAGCAGTTCGCCGCTGGTAGCTGGCTCCGTACCCAGAAGCATTTTGAGAAACGTGCTTTTGCCACAGCCCGAGGTGCCCACCAGGGTCACGAACTCGCCCTCGTCCACCCGCAGGTTGAGCCGCTCCAGCACCACCTTGTCGCCGTACTTTTTCCACAAATTGCGCGCTTCAATCATCAGTGCCCACCCCGCCCATGCCACGGAAACAGACGCCTGTTGAGCCAGGCCAGGGTTTGGTCAAACACAAAAGCCAGCAGCGTGATCCAGGCGACGTAGGGCAGAATGACATCCATCGCCATATAGCGGCGCACAAGAAATATTCGGTACCCCAGCCCTTCGGTGGCGGCGATCGCTTCGGCGGCGATGAGGAACAACCAGCCCGCTCCCAGAGACAGTCGCACTGCGTCCAGCAGGCGCGGCAGTAGCTGTGGCAGGAGAACACGGCATATGATCTGACTGGTATTGGCCCCCAGGGTCTGGGCCTTGACCAGCTGCTCGCTCGGAATTTCCCGGGTGCGCCTCTGGATATCACGGGCAATAAAAGGCGTGATGCCAATGGCAATCAGTGCAACCTTGGACAACTCACCCAATCCGAACACAATGAACAGCACCGGCAGGATAGCCAGCGGTGGAATCAGGGAGACCACCGTCAACAGCGGGCTGGCAGCCGCCGACACCAGCGGCAGCGCGCCGGTGAGCAGGCCCAGAACCAGACCGATCAAGGCGGCAATCAGGACCCCGAGCCCGAGCCGGGCAAGGCTGCTTTTTGTATCCTCCCAGAACAGGTACTCGCCGGTGCGCTTGCTTGGCTCCAACGCCATCCGCTCAATGGCATCGCCTATGGCGCTGAAGCTTGGCAGCAACTTGTCCGCTGGATTTTCCGCCAGCCGCGCGTCCGACGCCAGCATATAGAGCAGGACCAGGGCAACGAAAGGCAGCAGGCCGAGCAACACCCTGGCCACAGGTGCCGGTGTCTGGTTGATAAGGCGTTTCATGATCCGTCCTTAAAGGGGCCAATGGCCCCCGAGTCAGGCTACTGGTTCAGAGTTCGCCATCCAGCGCCATCTGCATGTAGGTAGGATCAAAGCGCAGCTTGACGTTGTTGCTGTCCCCATAAATACCGACGGGGGTCTCGATGCCAATAAAAGTCGCGTCGGGGGCACCTTCGCCCAGCAGACCATGCTGGTAGGAGAACTCGGCAACGGTTTGCATGGTTGCCTTCACTTGCGGGCTGTTGGTGAATTCCAGTGCTGCATCAGGAACATAAAATACTTCCGTGGTATCCAACTGCGCTTCAAAACCCGCCAGATCCGTGCCCGAAAGCTCTGCCAGGAAGGTTTTGGTGGCTTGCGCCCTGGCGTTGTCGCCATTCATATGAGCCATGATTTCGTACCAGGCACCCGTCAGCGCTTTGCCCAGCGCGGGATTCTCCGCGAGGGTGTTGGTGTTGATGATCAGCAGGTCAATGACCTCACCGGGGATATTCGAGGAATCAAAGACCCGGTGACTGTCAGGCATGGAAGCCACCTCGGCAAGCAGAGGGTTCCAGGTGGCCACCGCGGTCACGCCGGGGGTTGCATAAACGGCCACCAGATCGGCATCAGAGGTGTTGACCACCCGCACATCACGCTCGGTAAGCCCCACACTCTCGAGCCCCCGCGCCAGCACGTAGTGGGACACACTCAACTCCACCAGATTGACGGTCTGGCCCTTGATGTCGGCCATGGAATCCTTGCCCTTGAGGACAATGCCGTCGTTGCCGTTGGAAAAGGTCCCCACGATCAGCGCCGTGCTGTCAACGCCGCCGGCCGCGGGAATGGTCAGGGCATCCATGTTGGTCATGGTGCAGGCGTCGAAGGCGCCCATGGTGTACTGGTTGATCGATTCGATGTAGTCGTTGATCTGCACAACTTCAATATCGATGTCGTACTTGTCGGCCCACTTCTTGACGATGCCTGACTCGGCACCATAGGCCCAGGGAACCCAACCCACATAGATGGACCAGCAAATCTTGAAACTGTCACGGGCCGAGGCTGTCGTCGACAGCATCAGGCAGAAGAAAAAAAGAGAAAGTCGCTTCATGGCACACCTCACAGTGAGATTGGTCGGTTAATCACAGAGTACCCCCGGCATTTCGCCTTCAGTTCTCCCGGGCTTTTATCCCGCCGTGTAACCCTTCACTGAAAGGTCGAGTGCTCTCGGACCAGACACCGCCCGATTGGCGGCCGGAACCCTAGCGCTCTATTGGTCAAATTGTGTGTCGCGTCATGTCAGGAGTACGGACAACAATGGCATTGCAGGAACCGTGCCACCTGCCACACAAGGCTGAAGCTCGCTATCTTCTGCACTCTTCTGCGGAAACTGGCCTGGTCCCGCACCGGAGTTCGCACTCTTTTTGTCTCAACGCACTGTTTTGGCACAACCCCGGGGCTCGCCGTCGCACCAAAAAGGGCCTCAGCAGTAAACATTGCGGTGCATTTAGCGCACGACCACTTTTACTTGCCCCGCAAAAAACGCCCAATATCCATGAATATCATGGGCTTACCAATATACATGCATCTTGGCATGGTTGTTGCTGAAACCCGGTTGACGAGCAGCAACGGGAAGAAACAATGCAGTTACACACCTTCAAAACACTCTGGGGACATACGGGCAGTCTGGATGCGGCCGCCAGGCTCGCCACGGAGGCCGGTTTTTCAGGCCTTGAGGCGCCCGCAGTCAGTAGCCGTCAAGGCTATCTGCAGGAACTTGCCGACACCTTGCAGGCGCACAAGCTCGATTGGATTCAGGAAATCTGCACCGCCGGATCCTACGTGCCGCGGCGCCAGGCCAGCGTCAGCGAGCACCTGCAGGACCTGGAAGCGCAAATCGCGCTTGGCAAGCCCCTGCGCCCCCGATTTGTCAATGTCATGGGGGGCTGCGACGCCTGGCCCATTGCCACCAGCGTGGAATTTTTCAAGGCAGCGATGGATATTGCTGACCGGCACGGTGTGCTCTGTTCCTTTGAAACCCACCGGGGCCGCAGCTTCTACTGCCCCTGGAATACGGTTGCCGTGCTGGAGCAGCTGCCCGACATACGCATCACCTGTGACTTCAGTCACTGGGTCGTGGTGTGCGAGCGGCTGATGGACAGTGAGTGGGATGCGATAAGTCTTGCGGCGCAGCACGCTCACCACGTTCACAGCAGGGTTGGCTACGACCAGGGACCCCAAGTGCCTCATCCGGGCGCCCCCGAGTACGCCGAGGCACTGGTCAGCCACCAGCGCTGCTGGGAGGCCGTGTGGTCAGCGCAGGCTGAGCGGGGTTATACCGATACCACGATGACTCCCGAGTTTGGGCCCGATGGTTACCTGCACCATCTGCCATTTACCAATGCTCCGATTGCCGATCTGTGGGATTTAAACCGGTGGATAGGTGAGACAGAGCAACAGCATTTTGGACGCTGGTCACAAGCCACTGGCTACAAGGAGATTCGTCGTGCGTAACACACTCGCTCTGCGCGATCCCGCAGGCATTCATTACACCGTACTGGTGCTGATGTATATCGCCATCACCTACATCGGCGGCTGGATCGCACTGTTTCAACCGAGCAGCGCAGTCAATGCCCTGGGGGTGATTGCGCTCGCACACAGCATGTTGATTGCGTCTTACCTGCTCCACGACTGCGGGCACAATGCCGTGTTCATGTCCTCCAAAACCAACGCCGCGCTGGGCAAGGTGCTGAACTGGATCATCGGCAGCTGTTACGGCCGCTTTGAAGACATTCGCTACAAGCACATGCGCCACCACGTCGACAACTACGACCCCGTGGTCTGGGATTATCGCAGCTTCCTGAAGCGCCATCCCAAGCTCGAGGCCGTGATCAAAGCCGCCGAATGGGCTTACATCCCCGCAGTGGAAATCATGATGCACACCATGCTGGTGATCGCTCCCTGGTGTATAGAATCCAAACGCGATCAACGCGGCAGGGTGTTGCAGGTAGTCATGATCAGAGGAGCGCTGCTGGCTCTGGTGCTTATTATCAGCCCCGCTGCATTCCTGCTCTATTGCCTGGCGCAGCTTCTGCTGCTGACCGCCCTGCGTTTTATGGACTGTTACCAGCACAACTACGAAGTCATCTTCAACCTCGACGACAAAACGCAGGTATTTCCGCACAAGGGCGACGCCGAGTACGAGCAGCGCAATACCTACAGCAATCTGCTCTCCAGCCGTATCCCCGCGCTCAATCTGCTGGTACTCAACTTCTG
The DNA here is from genome assembly GCA_047920875.1 of Haliea sp. GTDB lineage: Bacteria > Pseudomonadota > Gammaproteobacteria > Pseudomonadales > Halieaceae > Haliea. The sequence goes on from JBLRXF010000028.1 coordinate 10,923, forward strand.
CTACCACAATGCGCACCACGAGAAGCCGACGCTGGGCTGGTATCGCCTGCCGGCGCTGCACCGACAAATGTACCCGGGCGTCGAGGCGCAGACGCTCGGTTTTGCGGAACAGGCGCGCGCGTTCCACAAGCACCGTGTGGCGAGAATCTACGCCGAGGAATACGGCGCGGACGAGGTCAAGGCCTCGCTGCAATCCGGCCGCGCGGTCGGGGTGGACGCGCTCAGTTTCCTCACCGCGTTCTGATTGCGCATGGCCACACTCAGCAGTGTAATCCGGCCACCAGGCAGCAGAGCAAGGGCCATACTGGGTTCAAAATCACTGCTCGGCAGCCTGGGCTGGTTGCTGTTCATCGGCGGCTGGTGGTTCGCTGCCCATGCTGAAATCGCACCAGCGCGGCTGTTTCCGCCACCGGAGCTGGTTGTTGCCAGCCTCTATGAACTCCTCACCGAAAAAGACTTTGCCTGGGACATCTGGGCCAGCGTAAAACGCATACTGATCAGCTTTGGCATTGCGGTCGCGCTGGCTCTCCCCATCGGCCTGCTGATGGGAGCCTACCGGCCGGTAGACCGGCTCGTTGGGCCACTGGCCGGCGCATTCCGCTACCTGCCCGCGCCCGCCTTTATTCCTCTGCTGCTGATGTGGCTGGGAACGGGGGATGAGCAGAAGATTGCGCTGCTGGTCATCGGCGTCCTGTTCTTTCTCATCATCATGCTGGCCGATGTCACCAGACAGGTCCCTCGAGTCTACACAGAGACTGCGCGCACCCTGGGTCTGAGGGCTCCCCAAATTCTGCTGTCGGTGACGTTCAAGGCCAGCCTGCCCGGCTATCTGGATGTCTTCCGACAGATGCTGGCGGTGAGCTGGACCTACCTGGTGATTGCGGAGATCGTCGCCGCCACCGACGGTATTGGCGCCATGATGATGCGCGCCCGACGCTTCGTGCATATCGATGAAGTCATGGCCGGCATTCTGGTCATTGGCCTGCTGGGCCTGCTGTTCGACACACTTTTCAAACTGCTGCATCGCTGGGCATTTCGTTATCTTGACGGGCGCTAGCAGCACTTACCCACAAAGGAGCATCATCATGCGTTACCTTCGTTCAGGCATCACTGCCCTCGCCCTTGTGCTGGGTTCCATGGCCCAGGCCGCGGAACCCGTAAAACTGTCCCTGTTCTCCTGGCCCGGCTACGGCTTCTGGTTCATCGCCAAGGAGAAAGGCCTGACTGAAGGCCTGGAACTGGATATCAGCATTATCGAGGATCCCTATCAAAGCTTCGCGCTGATGACCGCGGGCGAGCTGCACGCCACATCGAGCACCGCAGAGTACGGCCCGATTGCCGCCGACAAGGAAGTGGGCATCAAACTGGTAACCTACACCAATCCCTCCTACGGCACCGACAAGATCATCCTGGCACCCGGCATCAGCAGCGCAGAACAGCTCAAGGGTAAAACCGTCGCTGTACTGGAGGGCGGTCTGACGCAAATCTTCATGGCGGAATGGCTGGCCGATAATGGCGTTGGCATCGAAGAGGTGTCCTTCACCAACCTGATCATGGACGACGCGGTCGGCGCCATGGTCGGCGGTACCGCAGCCGCGGCGGAATTCTGGGAACCCTACGGATCCCAGGTCCTCGAGGCAATGCCCGGAGCCACGGTGGCGGCCGACTCCACGGAAGAGAAGTACATCACCACCGCGATGCTCGGCGACGCCATGTACATGAGCACAGCCTTCCTCGAGCAGCGGCCCGAGGACGCAGCCAAGCTGGCACGTGCCTACTTCAACGCGGTGGATTACTGGAAAGCCAACACGGCGGAAGCCAACCAGATCATCGCCGATGGCCTGCGCTTCAAGGTGGCCGATGTCGAGCAGGTACTGGGGTCAACCGGCGAGATTCTGAAGGGCGGCATCTTCGTCTTCGACCGGGAGCAAGCGGCAATTTTCATGGGCTTGAAAGAGGGTGAACTGCCGCTCAATATCATCTCTGACGGCATGAAGAACCACTGGGACATTACCACTGAATGGTGGCTGAAGTTTGGCTTCATCGATCGCGCCCTGCCAATGTCTGCAGGGGTCGACACCACGCCCCTGGCCAAGGCACTGGAAGAATGAGCACAGAGGAGCAATCCGGGCTGGTGGTCGCGGGCGTCAGCAAGCATTTTCAGCTGCGCTCGGGACAGACGCTGACGGCCCTCGAGGATATCCACTTTGCTCTGCAGAAAAACCGCGTGGGGGTCCTGCTGGGACCCTCTGGCTGCGGTAAATCCACCTTGCTGAGAATCATTGCGGGACTGGAAACTCAGGAGGAAGGCGAGATCACCGTAGACGGCAAAGTCATTCGCGGCCCCGGGGTGGACCGCGGCATGGTGTTCCAGAACTACAGCTCCTTCCCCTGGCTAACAGTCGAACAGAACGTGGCGTTTGGCCTGAAAGCGCGTGGCGAAACGCTGAGCCTCAGGGAAGGTGTCGTGGGGCATTTCATTGATGCCGTGAAGCTCACTGGCTTCGAGAAAGCCTATCCGCACCAGCTCTCGGGAGGCATGCAGCAGCGCGTTGCCATCGCGCGCAGCCTGGTCAGCAACCCCTCGGTGCTGCTGATGGATGAGCCCTTTGGCGCGCTTGATCCGGAAACTCGCTGGCAGATGCAGAGCCTGCTCCTGGAGATAGTACGCAAGGAACGCACTACCGTGCTGCTGGTGTCACACGACATCGAAGAAGCGCTCTATCTGGGTGATGTGGTGTTTTTCATGGGCACCCGCCCGGGACGAATCCTGGAAGTCATTGAACCGGGGCTGGCGAAAGACAGCAACGACCGCGACGCCATCCTCGACATCGACGAGTATCGCCTGCTGGAGCGCAAGATCCGCCAGATGATGCGCTCGCAATCACTGGCCTGCGCGTAGCAGTCGCAGGAACTCACCGACAAAGAAATCGAGGTTGTTATCGAGGTCGGTAATGCCGGAATCGAACAGCCAGCTCTGGGTGATGCCCATAAGATAGGCATACATGGACAAGGCCACGGTGCTGCTGGCGACTGCCGGTTGGATAGCCTGCGCGGCGCGGTAGCTGTCTACCCAGGACGAAAAGGTAACAATGAGTGAACCCGTCAGCGCGCGCTCCCTCGCCAGCGTCTTCGACACCGCCTCGGTAAACTCGGTCTTGTTCAGGAAAATCTCGAAGGACTGGCGGAAGTAACTGTCGTCCAGCAGCATGCGCAACCACTGACGGGAAAAATCCGCCGCTGCGCTCTCGGGGTCACTGGCATCGTGATGCAGTGCGACCAGCCGCTCCAGGGGCAGCTGAGAATACGCGAGGATCTCCTCGAACAGCTCTTCCTTGCTGGCGAAGTGCCAGTAGATCGGCCCGCGGGAGCAGCCTGCCTCCTGGGCAATAAGGCGCAGGGTAGTGCCGCTGTAGCCGCGCTGACCAAACAGCTTCAACGCAGCGTCTACCAGGCTCTGCCGGGTCTTGGCCGCATCTTCCTTGGTTCGCCTCATAGCCTGTTCCGTGTTCGCAGCAGCGTCCAGTGTATGTGACCACGGCCCAAAGGCAAGCGCCAGCCTTGTCCAATATGAAGTGAGTCTGGAGGCAGGGCTTTGATTCCAATATGAAATGAGTCTGAAGCTGGTACAGGTCCGTTCATGATGGGGAGATGAAAACCCTCATGAAACTTCAAGACCTTACAACCGTTGATCAGCTCCGGGAGTTCCTCTCAGGAACGCGGGCAGTGGCCTTCTCGGTGATCAGCGACAGGGACGAGTGCTATCGCTGGCTGCAGGCAGAGCTGATCCGCTTCCGTTACCTGAAGAGCTCCCGAGAAGACAAGGGGGTGATCATGCGCTACCTGATCAAGGTGAGCGGCTACTCCCGCCAGCAACTGACCCGCCTGGTGGCTCAGTTCCGCCAGAACGGTCGCCTCCAACGCCGCCAGCGTACGGTGGCAGGCTTCAAGACCCGGTACACGGCGGAGGATGTCCGCCTGCTGGCTGCCATGGACAGGTTGCACG
>JBLRXF010000029.1:0-14873 GCA_047920875.1 Haliea sp.
GCGCCAGCTGCAGCGCCCGGCGCAGCGCCAGTTCCGCCCCAGTCAGGTTACCCTGCGCATAGTGAGCATTGGCCAGCGCCTGCCAGCTGAGTGCGTCCTGGTGCCAGCGCCTGGTGGCGGCTGTATAGGCTTGCATTGCCAGTTCGGGTTTTCCCACTTCGTCGAGATCGCTGGCGCTCCGCAACCAGGCGATTGACGTTGCCGTGGGTGGCGGATGAGCCGGCAACACGGCCACCATGGCCCAATTGTCGGCACGCGCCCAGGCGCCCTGGAAGCGCACCCGGTTCATCCGCAGACGCTCATCGGTTCCCGAACGCAGGATCAGTGAATCTGCGGGCGCGTCGTAACCGATAACAACCGCATAGTGCCATTGCGGCAGCATTCTCAAACCGAGGTTCTGCATGACCAATACCGGTGTGCCCGCAGAAACCTCGGTCAGGAGGTCCTGCAGACGCGGTTGCAGCACATAGGGAATGCGGCCGTAACGGCGTGTCGTGGCGACCAGCTCTGCCTGCAGGCTGCCCTGTCGACCGGGCAGATAAACATGCGGGGTCAGTGCATCGGGACTGACGCTGATACCCGCGGCGCCCAGCACGGTGGCGAGCGCTGCGGGCCCACACTGATACTGTCGCTGAGGGAAAAAAGGTGTGTTCTTGAGTTCAACTTGGGTCGCTGTCAGCTCATGGTCAAGCAGCGCCGGCCCGCTGGCACAGCCAGCGAGCAGCAGCAGAGAGGCAATGGCGAGTGCTTTCAGACTTTGTGGGATATGTTGGTAATACCCAGAATTTCCAGCAGCAGGATAATCACCAGCACCGCTATCACGACGCCAAGTGCGCCGCCTGCTGGCGCTTCCTGAATATTGAGACTGAGCTGCTGTAGTTGGGCATCAGTGAGGGAGGCAAGGCGTTCTGCCGCCAATGCCGGGTCCACGCCCATGGTCTCCATCTGCAGACGCACTTCTTCCCGTGCCAGATAGGTTTCCACCATCTCGACCTGGGCGCTGCGCTCAACCTGATTGAGTAGCTCGGGGGTAGTTACCATTTCCGCACGCAAGGTGAGCGGTGCGCAGACAATCGCGGCGGACAACACGCAGTGTATTAGCAGACGCTGTTTCATGATCTCTTCCTGATGGTTAAAAGCCTTCAACCACGATGCGCTCCCATGCTGCGATTATCTGTGCGCAAACGCACATACAGCGTTAAACGCCATCACTATCGTTCAAGGTGTGCCAGCGTACAGAAATCCTGTGATGCAAGCTCCATCATGGCGTCGCCGCAATCCGCTGTCGTCATCGCCGATACCCACTGGATATCGGCCAAACCGGAGAGAGATTATGAGTGTGGGAACAATTCTGCTAGTCGTGTTGATACTGCTGTTGATCGGTGTCGTCCCAAGTTGGCCTCACAGTCGCGCCTGGGGCTATGGTCCGAGCGGCGCTATCGGCGTGGTCGTGCTGGTCCTTGTGATACTGCTGATTATGGGAAGAATCTGATGAATGATTACCGATCCAAGGATGTATCCATTGACTCTGCCAGCAAGCAGTTTGCCAGCGATTTCAGGGCGGTGATAGCCGATGCGGAAGCGCTGATAGAGGCGACGGCCAATCAGGGTGATGAAAAGCTCATCGAGATCCGAGCCAAGGCGCAGGAATCCGTCAGGCTTGCCAAAGCGACCCTTGCGGAAATGCAGGCAGCCATGATGGTGAAGTCAAAGGAGGCAGCAGACGCTGTCGATGTCTACGTCCATGAAAGCCCCTGGCAGTCCATCGGCATTGCCGCCGGTGTCGGCGTCGCCATCGGGCTCATGCTGAGAAGCCGTTGAGCCCGTGTCGGAGCCGCAACCTTCAGTGAAGGCAGGGCTGTTGACGTCGCTGCTTGACCTGTCAGACAGCCTGCTCGCCATCGCCCAGACCCGCCTCGAGCTGCTTGTGAACGAGCTGGAGGGAGAAAGGGCCTATCTGCTGGCATGGCTGATTCTCACCCAGGTCATGCTGTTCTGCCTGGGCGTTGGCGTGGTGCTGGCAGCCGTGGTGGTGGTGACGATCGTTGGTGAGGTCTATCGCTTGCCGGCACTCGCCGGTATTGCCCTGATCTTTATTGGCGCGGGCATCGCCGCAGGATGGTTGGCCAGACGCAGGAGCAGGAGCCGGATACGCTTGTTTGCCAACAGTCTCGTTGAATTGAAGCGGGACCGCCGCCGTTCCGACAGGCCACTGTGAGCGCGGCACAGGACAGCATAATGGCGCGGCGGCGGGTCCTGCTGGGCAGGATCGCCAGCCAGCGCGAGTCTCTGGGTCAGGATATGAAGCCCTGGGTCGGGCCGCTGGCGCTGATTGACCAGGGTCTGGGCGCGCTGCGCTTTCTCAGGCGTCATCCGGTGCTGGTTGCAGGAGGGGTGTCCTTGCTGCTCACCCTGTATCCCCGTGGGCGCGGAGGCGTCTGGTTCGGTCGCGGCTTGATCGCCTGGCGTTTGCTCAACAAATTTACCCAAAATCCGGAGACGCGTTAATGCTCGAAACACTCGTAGTAATTCTGTTGGTCCTGTGGCTGCTCGGTCTGGTGTCATCGACCACCATGGGCGGCTTTATCCACGTGTTGCTGGTGATCGCCGTGGTGGTGATCCTGATCAGGCTGATTCGAGGCAGAAGCCTCTAGCGCAGTCGGTAGTGGCACCCACCAAGGAAAACGCTTGTTGCTGAAGGCTCTGTGCTCTGTGGTGTCGCACGCAGGATGTCACGGCAGGAGGCGGGCGTAGCTGTCCTTGACCGTGCGATAGCAATCACAGGATTCCCCTTCCAGCGCCTCACGATCAATGATGGAGATGTTTCCCCGGGTATAGTGAATGATGTTTCTTCGCTGCAAATGCCCGGCGGCAATAGTCACCCCGCCCCGCTGCACCCCCAGCATGTCAGCGAGTACCTGATGGGTCAGATGCAGGTGGTCACTGTGGGCGCGATCGTGAACCGTCAGCAGGGCCCTGGCCAGGCGCGCGGCAACACTGTGGAAGCGAAAGCAGGTGGCAGTCTGGGTCAGTTGCAGAATCATCACGTACAGGTAGTGCTTGAAGTTGCGCGTTGCCACCGGGCAGTCCTGCAGGAGGTCGAACAGTTCCCGGGATTGGAGGCGCAGCGACGTGCCTGCGGTTTGTACCAGGCTGCGTTCGGGTGCCGCATCCACGCCCAGGAGAATGGTTGCACCGAGCATGCCTTCATGGCCTATCTGCTCAGTTTCGATCGGTTGATGTCCCGCCAGTGGCTTGATCAGGCTGATCACCGCGGTCACAGGAAAATATACGTGCTGAAACGGGTACTCCGCCTCACAGAGTATCTCCCCCGCCTGCAGGTCGACGTTCTCGCAGTGGTTCATGAAGCGGGCATGCTCGCGCGGAGGCAACTCATCAAGGAGCCGGTTGGCAATGCCCGCGTTGGCTGACAACGCGCTGGAAGTGTCCATTGTCACCAGGTGCCTCTCTAGCTCGGATCGGGTCAATCTGCGGTCAGTATGATCACGTACGGATTGGATCTCTGTACGTTGCCCCACAAACATCCTGCCCACCGTCACTGCCTTGTGCAGGCAGTCAGTGTGTGCTGTCGCACAGACCGGGCGATCTCGCAGGCGCATGCTGGTCCCGCGACTGAAGAGAAGGCCCCAGCGTTGACACGGGGCACTTGGATTTCTGATTTTCGGACTGTCGCCCCGGTCAACATTCTATCGGCCGCCCGGCAGCGGTGGCGACAACGAGGCAGGACACATGAGCAAGACGCTGACATCTGGATTGTGCAAGGCAAGGTTAACCACGTTCCTCTCTCTGCGGCTCGCGACCGTCCTTGCGGGCGTGCTGGTTCTCGGCGCCTGTGCGTCTGCGCCCCAGGCTCCCAACCGCTCGTTGCAGGCCGCTGAGCAGGCCATTGCTACTGCCGAACAGGCCCGGGTCGCGGACTACGCTTCGCTGGAATTGAGTCAGGCGCGGGAAAAGCTCGCCGCCGCCCGCCGCGCGGTGCAGAAGGAAGAAATGCTCCTGGCAGAGCGGCTGGCGGACGAAGCGTTGGTTGAAGCCCAGCTCGCGACCGCCAAGGCCAGTGAGGTCAAGGCCAGGAAGGTGAACGAGGACATGCAGGAAAGTACCAGAACACTGATTCTCGAAATGGACCGCGACGCAGGAAATCGATAATGAAGACTCTCAAGCAAACTCTGAAACTGCCGCTGGCTGTCGCAATGGCCTCCCTGATCCTGGCGGGCTGTTCCACCGTGTCCGCGCCTGAAGGCTCCGCCGAGGTGCGCAGCAAGCTGACCCAGCTGCAGGCCAACCAGGAACTCGCCAGTCGCGCGCCGGTGTCGATCAAGGACGCCGAGGAAGCGGTACGCGTTGCGGAAGTCCCGGAGAAAGACGAGGATATCGCCAGGCACCGGGTGGTGATGGCTGACCGCAAGGTGGATATCGCCGCCGCCCAGGCCCACGCCCGTTTGTACGAAGATCAGCGGGTAGAGCTGAGCAAGGCCAGTGAAACTGCACGCCTCGATGCCCGCACCCGGGAAGCGGACCGTGCCCGCCAGGACGCCGGTATGGCCCGCAGCGATGCCGATCGCGCCCGGGACGAGGCGGCTCGAGCGAACAGGGAAGCCGGTTTGGCCCGCGAAGATGCTGAAGCCGCGCGACTCAAGCAGGGAGAGCTAACGACCCAGCTTGCTGAGCTCAATGCCAGGGAAACGGCCCGTGGCATCGTTATCACTCTTGGCGATGTACTGTTTGCGACAGGCCGTTCCGAGCTGACCGGCAGTGCGCCGGAGGGTCTGCGCAAGCTCGCCGAATTCCTGGGGGAATACCCCGACCGTCAGATAGCTATCGAAGGTCATACCGACAGTGTCGGCAGCGCCGAGTCAAACGTCTCGCTCTCTGAACGGAGAGCGTCATCGGTACAAACCTTTCTGGCCAACCAGGGTGTCGCCGGCAACCGCATGCGCACAGTGGGTATGGGGGAGGGTTCGCCTATCGCCAGCAACGATTCTCCTACGGGCCGCCAGCAAAACCGTCGGGTCGAGGTGATTATAGAAAACTCCGGCAAAAACTGATCGGCTCCCCGTGCCTGCGGCTATTGAGTTTAGCGCAGGCATCGCGTTACATTAAAAGCCTCTAAGCTGCAAAGCCGCCCGGGAGCGATACCAGGGCGGCTTTGTACCTTCAGCACGGGCTTCTCATGAACGACATCAAACCTGTCTCTCTACGCAGTAAAAAATCCTCGTCACGGCGTCATGCCCGCTTCGAAACGGCCCTTGCGTTGCACCAATCAGGTGACTTTGATGCAGCACGCAAAATGTATCGCCAGATTCTCAGGAAGGAACCGGGTAATGCGCATGCGCTGCACCTGCTGGGCCTGATGGACTTTCAGCAGGGCGATTACGCCGGCGCCCTGGCGCAGATTGGCAGGGCTATTAACCTGAATCCAAGGAACCCGGCCTTTCATTCGAATCTTGCCAATGTGCATCAGCGGCTTGGCGATCTGGAGGAGGCGTTGTCCGGCTATGCCCGCGCCATCGCGCTTAAACCAGATTATGCGGAGGCACTCTACAATCAGGGTATGACCTTACAGGCTCTGGGCCGCTATGCCGAAGCAGTCGCCAGCCACAAGCTTGCGCTGACCTTTGCTCCGTCGGATGCTGACACGCACTGCGGCCTGGGTGCTGCCCTGCAGGCGCTGGGCCAGCATCTGCGTGCTCTGGAACATTTTGACCGAGCCCTGGCGCTGAATCCGGCCTCCGCAGTGGCCTGCTGTCATCGGGGCAATGTGCTGCGTGATCTGGGCCGTTTCGCGGAGGCGGTCGCGAGCTATGGTAGCGCGCTCGCCCTGCAGCCGGACATGGTGGAAGCTTACGGCAACCGTGGTCACGTGTTGCAGGAGCAGGGGGAGTACGAGCTTTCCCTCGCTGACTATGAGCGTGCGCTTGAGCTGCAAGGCGATGATCCCGATGCGCGCTACCTGTTTCTGCGTGGCTCTCTCTTGCATGTTCGTATGAGCTTGTGCGCCTGGGATGGCGTTGAGGCTGACATTGCGAGGTTGGAGACGGACATACTGTGCGGTCGGCTCTGCACCCCGTGCTTTCCTCTATTGACCATGATTGACTCGCCGGAGGTGCAGCTGGCTGCGGCAGAGACCTGGGTCTCGACGCGAATACTGCCACGCCCGGTGCCAGACTGGCGATCAGTACGCGCGCCTGGCGAGCGCATTCGCCTCGGCTACTTCTCCGCCGACTTTCACCAGCATGCCACCAGTCATCTGATGGCTCAGCTGTTTGAGGTTCATGACCGCGAGCGCTTCGAGTTGGTGGCATTTTCCTTTGGGCCGCAGCGGAGTGACCCTATGCGGAATCGGCTCGAGCTTGCCTTTGACCGTTTCCTTGACGTTAGCGCACAGGGGGATCGGGAGGTGGCCCAGCTGGCGCGGGATCTGGGGATCGATATCGCCATCGACCTCAAGGGCTTTACCCGGGATCAGCGCGCGGACATCTTCGCCTGGCGCGCTGCTCCAGTTCAGGTCAGCTACCTGGGCTATCCTGGCACTTTGGGCTGTCCCCATATGGATTATCTGATAGCAGACCGGGTGCTGGTGACACCCGATACCCGGCCGCACTACAGGGAGAGGCTGATTTGGATGCCAGACAGCTACCAGGTGAATGACAGCAAACGGCCACTGCCGGAGCTCGCCGCTGAACGCCATGAGCAGGGATTGCCGGAGGGCAGTTTTGTATTCGCCTGTTTCAACAACGCCTTCAAGTTTACTCCCCGGGTTTTCGCCTGGTGGATGGATATTCTGGCACAAGTGCCTGGAAGCGTTCTGTGGCTTCTCGTAGAGCATCCCGTGGCTCAGACCAACCTGCGTCGCGCAGCGGCGACCCACGGATTGGACCCTGAGCGGCTGGTCTTCGCCAATCGCGTATCCCCCGAGGAGCATCTGGCGCGCCACGCCTGTGCTGATCTGTTTCTGGATACGCTGCCTTGCAATGCTCACACCACAGCGAGCGACGCCCTGTGGTCGGGTTTACCTGTCGTGACCTGCCGAGGCCGCAGCTTTGCCGGGCGTGTGGCGGCCAGTTTGCTGCACGGGGTGGGACTGCCGGAACTGGTCACCGATTCTCCCGAGGCATACATTGAGCTCGCGATCTCTCTGGCCATGGATCCGGAACGTTTGTCCACCTTGGGCGACACCCTGAGGTCGCGGCGCCGGACTGCGTCTTTGTTTGACGCGCCGCGATTCGCCCGGCATCTGGAGCAGGCCTTTGCCGCCGTGCATCAGCGCCATCTAATGGGCCTGGCTCCGGAGGATATCGCCGTTGAGTCCTGAACATGAACACTGGATGCAGCGGGCGCTGACGCTGGCAGACCGTGCAGCAGACGAGGGCGAGGTTCCTGTGGGCGCGGTGGTGGTACGTTCGGGGCAACTGCTGGGCGAGGGCTGGAACAGCGTCATCGGCAGTCAGGACCCGACCGCGCATGCCGAGATTGCGGCGCTGCGCGATGCCGCCCGTCAGGAGGGCAATTACCGTCTGCCGGGGGCGACACTCTATGTCACTCTCGAACCCTGCAGCATGTGTGCCGGTGCGCTGGTCCACGCGCGTATCGAGCTGCTGGTATTTGCGGCGCGTGAGCCCCGTGCGGGAGTGGTATGTAGCCAGTGCACGCTGCTGGAATCACCCTGGTACAACCACCGGGTGTGCTGGCAGGAAGGCGTGCTGGCAGAGGCCTCCAGCGCTCGCCTGCAGGCATTTTTCCGTGCCCGCAGACTATAGTGCCAGGAAACGCTTCTCACGCAGCGCCAGGGGCAGGTAGTCATCCGGGTTCAAAGGCCGCTCTGGCTGGATGGCCGGAATGTCCTGCCACTGCAGGATGCTGTAGTAGTGGCGGATGTTCTGCACAAAATGCATCGCCTCGCCGCCGCGGGCATAGCCGTAGCGGGCATTGCGATAGTGCTCGCGTTTCTGCAGCAGCGGCAGGTGCGCCATCACATCACTCCACAGATGCGGGTCGCCGCCCAGACGCTCGGTCAGCACCCGTGCATCCTCCAGATGGGCCAGGCCGATGTTGTAGGCAGCCAGCGCCATCCAGGTGCGGTCCGGTTCGTGGATGTCCCGGGGCAGGCGCCGCCGCATGTCCTTGAGATAGCGAGCGCCGCCCCGCAGGCTCTGCAATGGGTCAAGACGATCCTTGACTCCCATCTCCCTCGCGGTTGGTGTGGTCAACATCATCATGCCCCTAACCCCGGTCGCTGAGGTGGCTTCCGGCTCCCAGTGCGATTCCTGGTAAGCGATCGCCGCCAGCAGATGCCAGTCCAGCTGATACTCCTCGGCTACCTGCCGGATCAGGTCACGGTACTCGGGCAGCTTGGTGCGGATGTTGCGGGCGAAGGTGTGTGAGCCGATGCGCGAGAGCACCGTGGTATGGCCGAAATGCTGTTCTCGCAGCCGCTCCAGGCTGCCGTCTGCGTGGAGCCTGGCGAAGAAATCGTCGACCTGCTTCTGCAGGCTGCGATACTCGGGGCCTGGCGGCAAATACCAGACCATGTCCTGTTCCGGACCCATGTCGAAGGCAAGTTCCAGCATGGGATACAGGCTTTGCTGCATGCGGAACTCGTTGGAGTCGATGACCGCCAGGTCGGCGCTGCCGCTGTCTACCAGTTCGAGTAGTTCCATGGTGTCTGCGCCCTCGACGACTTCCCAGCGCAGCTGTGGCCATGCCTCCATTGCCATGACCTCCAGGGCCTGTTCGTGGCTGCTCCCGGCCAGCACCACCAGCTTGAGATCACCGAGATCATCAAGACTCTCCGGGCGGCGGTTGCCGGTCCGGTAGATAACCCTCGGGACCATGGTGGCATAGGCGGCGGAATGGCTGAAACGCTGGCTGCGGTCGTCGGTCAGGCTGAGGCCCGCCGCGGCCAGATCGACCTCCTCACGTTCCAGGCGGCGGAAAATGCCGTCCAGAGAGTACGCTGTCTCCATGCGCAGGCTGACGCCGAGATCCTCCGCCAGCAACTGCGCGAGATCGTGCTCGAAGCCGGCAGCGCCCTCTTTGGCCAGATAGTACGTAGTGGGGCTGTTGCGGCTGACCACGACAATTTCACCGTCTGCCAGCACTTGCTGCAGCCGATCGGGAGGTGCGCAAGCGCTGAGAGTGGCAAGCACCATGACGCTGACAATGGCATGGAGTATCTTCATGCTGCTAGTCTAGCGGTGGTCGGGAGGCAGGAACAGCCTGGTCGTTCCTGAGTCTTCATAAAATGTGGGCATCCGTCACGGAGCGTGCAGCAAACTGGGTGTTGGAGGGAACGAGGTGTTGGCAGAGCAGTTCCGGCGCATTTACAAGCAGGCGGTGAGGTTGCACCAGGAGGGGCATCTACAACAGGCGCAGACACTTTACCGACAAGTGCTTGCGGCACACCCCAGGCATTTTGACAGTCTGCATTTGCTGGGTGTCATCGCTCTGCAGACAGGTAACCCGGAGCTCGGCATTGAGCTGATCAGGGAAGCCATAAGGCTGGACTCAAAGGTAGCGGCGGCGCATTTCAATCTCGGTACAGCGCTGTTGCAGTCGCGGCAAGCAGAGCAGGCGCTGGCAAGTTTTGACCGGGCACTCTCGCTGCAGCCGGATCATGTGTCTGCGCTCAACAACCGAGCCAATGTGCTGCTGGAGCTCAATCGTCCAGCCGCCGCGCTTGCGAGTTATGATCGCGCTCTCGCGCTGAAGCCCGGGTCGGCAGAAGGCTGGTATAACCGGGGCAATGCCCTGCTGGATATGGGCCGTGCGGAGGAGGCGCTGGCCAGTTTCCAGCGGGCGCTTGCTCTGAATCCAAGCTATGCCGAGGCTTGGCACAACGCTGGCAGGGCGCAATCGGATCTCAATCAGCTGGAGGAGGTAGCTATTTGCTACACCAAGGCACTGGCGCTGCGGCCCGATTACGAGTTCTTGCTGGGGAAGGTTCTGCACGCCCGAATGCAGCTCTGTGATTGGGAGGGCTTCCCGGATAACCTGGCGCTTCTGCAGACACAACTGCGAGCCGGCAGGCGGGTTACTACGCCCTTTCCGCTGATCGGCTTATTGGAGTCACCGCAGCTGCAGAAACAGGCTGCTGAGATTTATGCCGCAGCGAGATTGCCGCCAAACGCGGCACTGGGCCCGCTGCCCGAGCGCCAGCCCGGTCATCGAGTCAAGGTGGGTTACTATTCGGCCGACTTCTATGGTCACGCGACAGCCTATCTTGGCGCACAACTGTTTGAGGCTCACGATCGAGAGCGGTTCGAGCTGTTTGCTTTTTCGTTTGGACCGGACCGCCAGGATGCCATGAGCCAACGCGTAGCCGCTGCTTTTGATCACTTCCTTGAGGTTGGGAGCAAGACTGACTTGGAAGTGGCCAGGCTCTCCCGGGAGCTGGGCATCGACATTGCGGTAGACCTCAAGGGCTATACCCGGTCCTCCAGACCGGGTATGTTCGCTGCTCGCTGCGCTCCCTTGCAGGTGAGCTACCTCGGCTACCCGGGTACTATGGGCACCTCCTGTATCGATTATATTGTTGCCGACCGGGTCGTAATACCCGAGTGCAGCCAGGCCCATTTTTCCGAGCAAGTGGTCTATCTGCCCTACAGTTATCAGGCCAACGATTCCCGACGCGAAATAGCACCGCGGGAATTCAGCAGACAGGAGCTTGGCTTGCCGGGGTCGGGATTTGTGTTTTGCTGTTTCAATGCCAACTACAAAATCATGCCCGCCACGTTTACTTCCTGGATGAACATTCTGCGCGCAGTTCCTGGCAGCGTTCTCTGGTTGCTGGAAGGGAGCGAGGGCGCTGTGCGCAATTTGCGTCAGCAAGCCGAGGCCCGCGGCGTGGACAGCGGGCGATTGGTGTTTGCTCCGCGCCTGGAAACCCAACAGCACCTGGCTCGACATCGAGCGGCAGATCTGTTCCTGGACACGCTTCCCTGCAATGCTCACACGACTGCCAGCGATGCTCTCTGGGCCGGCTTGCCGCTTCTCACCTGCGTGGGAGCGACATTCGCCGGCAGAGTTGCTGCCAGTTTGTTGCAGACATTGGAGCTGCCTGAATTGATCACCACCAGCGCCGAAGAGTACGAAGCCAGAGCGATCGCTCTGGCGACCAATCCGAGTGAGCTCGCTCAGCTGAGGTCGCGCCTGGCCCACAGCAGTCTCAGCTCGCCTCTGTTTGATGGCAGGCAGCTCGCGCAGCAGCTGGAGAAGGCATTCAGTATCATGCACGAACGCCATCTGGCAGGCGCCACGCCCGAGGCCTTCGCCATTGCTTGAATTCCGTAGTCGCAATAGGTATACAACACTTGGACAGACAGGCCGATTGGCGCTCTTGGCGTCGCGCTATCACTCATTCAGGGTATTTGCCCCCTGCATTCTCAGGGTAGTCTAGGCAACCTACCAATAATCAGGAGCCAGACCATGACTTTGCCCGTGACCCCGCTGACCCATCGTCCCCCCCTGCGTGCTCAGGATATTTACGACCGGGTGCTGGCTCTGGGCGACCTGTTTCGCCGCAACTCCCAGGAAGCGCGCAAGATCCGCAGGGTGCCGCAGGAGAATATCGACGCCCTGCAGGAGGCCGGCTTTTTCCTCGCGCTGCAGCCGCGGCGCTGGGGCGGGCACGAGGTCGATCCGCAGGACTTCTTCCGCATGCACCTGGCCATTGCCGAGAACTGCATGTCCACCGCCTGGGCCTCGGGTATCGTTGCGGTGCACGCCTTCCAGCTTGCACTGATGGAGGAGCGCGCCCAGCAGGACGTCTGGGGTGAGGACATTCACACCCGCATCTCCTCTTCCTACGCGCCCCTGGGCAAGGTCACCGAGGTGGAGGGCGGCTTCCGCCTCAGCGGCCGCTGGGGTTGGAGCTCCGGCTCGGACCACTGCACCTGGGTCTTTTTGGGTGCCATCTGCCCGGACGGCGGCTTCCGCAGCTTCCTGGTGCCGCGCGGAGACTATGAAATTGTGGACACCTGGCATGCCATGGGTCTGCAGGGTACCGGGTCCAATGACATTGTGGTCAACGATGTGTTTGTCCCCGACTATCGCACCCACAAGGCGGAGGACGGCTTCCTCGGCACCAACCCCGGCGTCACTGCGGACAGCGCGCCGCTGTACCGCCTGCCCTGGGCCCAGCTGTTCGTGCGCGTAGTGTCCACTCCGGCCATCGGTGCAGCCCGGGATGCGCTCGATCTCTACCGCCAGCTGGTGGTGGGCAAGGCCAGCGGCGACCAGACCAAGCTCGCCGGCGACACCGCGACCCAGGAGCGCATCGCTGCCGCGATTACCAGCATCGATGAAATGGAAGCTATCCTGTTCCGCAATTTCGACCGCATGATGGCCCAGGTCAGCGCCGGTGAGGAAGTGCCGGTGCTGGAGCGGATCAAATACCGCTATCAGGCCTCCCTGGTGATCGAGCGCTGTATGGCGGTGATCGACAGCCTGTTTTCCTCGGCCGGTGGTGGCTCCGTGTTCCAGGGCAGCGAGATCCAGCAGCGTTTCCTCGATATTCATACGGGTCGTGCCCACGTGGCCAACAATCCCACCTCCTTTGCCCGCAACCTGGGCTCGGTGTTGCTGGGCAACGAGAGCAAGGACTTCTTCGTCTAGCCCTGCCTTGAAGCGCCGCCGGCGGGTGAATATACCCGCGATTGCCGGTTACCGCCGGCGGCATGATCCCGTACAATAGCGGGCTTTCAGAAGACCTCTCCTGGAGCTCGCCCCAGCATGCTGATATTGCGCGGTGCCCCGGCGCTGTCCCCGTTCCGGCGGGACAAGCTGGCACAGAAACTCTCCGCTATTGACCCCGCCATCCGGCTTCTGCACTGCGAGTTCGTGCACTTCGCCCAGACCGACCAGGCTCTCGGCAAAGAACGCGAGGCGCTGCTGCGGCAGCTGCTGCATTACGGCCCTGCCGCTGAGCCCTCCCAGGCCGAGGCGGACACCGGCGGCGCCGAACTGCTGCTGGTGGTGCCGCGCCCCGGCACGATTTCCCCCTGGTCCAGCAAGGCCACCGACATCGCGCACAACTGCGGCCTGCGGGAAGTCCGCCGGCTCGAGCGCGGTATTGCCTGGTACCTGCAGCTGCCCGCAGGCCTGGGCGATAGCGCCCGCCGCCAGGTGAGTGCAGCCCTGCACGACCGCATGACCGAGTCCGTGCTGCCGTCCCTGGACGCCGCCAGCGTTCTGTTCTCGGTGCAAGAGCCTGCCCCGATGGCTACCGTAGATATTCTTGCCGGTGGCCGCGATGCCCTGGTGGCGGCGGATGCCGGCCTCGGCCTGGCGCTGGCCGAAGACGAGATCGACTACCTCGTGCAGGCGTTCAATGGCCTTGGGCGCAACCCCAGCGACGTCGAGCTGATGATGTTCGCCCAGGCCAACTCGGAGCACTGCCGGCACAAGATCTTCAATGCCAGCTGGACCATCGACGGCGTGGACCAGGACAAATCCCTGTTCGGGATGATCCGCAATACCCATGAATGCGGCGGTGAGAACGTCCTCTCTGCCTATTCCGATAACGCGGCAGTGATCGCCGGCCACCACGCGGGGCGCTTCTTCCCGGACCCGGAAACAGCGGAGTACGGTTTTTCCCAGGAACCCATCCACCTGCTGATGAAAGTGGAGACCCACAACCACCCTACGGCCATTGCGCCTTTCCCGGGTGCCGGCACCGGCGCCGGCGGTGAAATCCGCGATGAGGGCGCAGTCGGGCGCGGCTCGAAGCCCAAGGTTGGCCTCACCGGATTCTCCGTGTCCAACCTGCAGATTCCCGGCTACGGCCAGCCCTGGGAATCGGACTACGGCAAGCCCACCCGCATCGTTTCCGCCCTGGAGATCATGCTCGAGGGGCCGATCGGCGGCGCCGCCTTCAACAACGAATTCGGGCGCCCGAACCTGTGCGGCTACTTTCGCAGTTTCGAGCAGGACGTGCCGGGCGCGGATGGCAGCGAGCGCCGGGGCTATCACAAGCCGATCATGATCGCCGGCGGCTACGGCAATATCCGCGAGGAACATGTCGAGAAAGGTGAGTTTGCGCCCGGAGCGAAGCTGATTGTGCTGGGTGGCCCGGCGATGCTGATCGGCCTCGGCGGCGGCGCCGCCTCTTCCATGGCCAGCGGCGCCAGCGCTGAGGACCTGGATTTCGCCTCGGTGCAGCGCCAGAACCCGGAAATGGAGCGCCGCTGTCAGGAGGTCATCGACCGCTGCTGGCAGCTGGGCGAACGCAACCCCATCGCCTTCATTCACGATGTCGGTGCCGGCGGCCTCTCCAACGCCCTGCCCGAGCTGGTCAAGGATGGCGGTCGCGGCGGCCGCTTTGTCCTGCGCGATATCCCCAACGACGAGCCCGGCATGGCACCGCTGGCGATCTGGT
The DNA here is from genome assembly GCA_047920875.1 of Haliea sp. Taxonomy (GTDB): domain Bacteria; phylum Pseudomonadota; class Gammaproteobacteria; order Pseudomonadales; family Halieaceae; genus Haliea. The sequence goes on from JBLRXF010000029.1 coordinate 14,399, forward strand.
GCAATGAATCCCAGGAACGCTATGTGCTGGCGGTGGAGCCCCAGGATCTGGCCCGCTTCGAGGCCATCTGCGCCCGCGAGCGCTGTCCCTTTGCAGTGGTGGGGGAGGCCACGGCAGAGCAGCATCTGACGCTGGCGGACAGCCATTTCGGCAATGCGCCAGTCGACCTGCCCATGTCTATCCTGTTCGGCAAGCCGCCAAAAATGCAGCGCGATGTGCGCCGCGTGCCCATCAATCTGCCGCCGCTGGCCCTGGATCTGCCCCTGCTTGAAGCCGTTGAGCGGGTGCTGCAGCTGCCGGCGGTGGCCAGCAAGCAGTTCCTGATCACTATCGGCGATCGTACGGTTACCGGCATGGTCGCGCGCGACCAGATGGTGGGCCCCTGGCAGGTGCCGGTAGCGGACTGTGCCGTGACTACCGTGTCCTACGACAGTTTTGCCGGGGAAGCCATGGCCATGGGCGAGCGCAGCCCCCT
>JBLRXF010000030.1:0-14708 GCA_047920875.1 Haliea sp.
GCTGGTATTCGATGACGGCCACGATACCGGACTTTATTCCTGGGACTATTTACACCAGCTGTGCAAGGAGCAGGAGACTCTCTGGCAGCGCTATCTGGAGCGCATGGCGGCCGCCGGCGCCAACCGCGACCCCCAGGTGCAGGTCATCCAGTTCCAGCCCTGACCGAAGCCCCTACATCGCGCTACAATGTGCGGTCAGCTGTTCCCCGGCGGAGGCCGCATGAGCAAGAAACGCACCACCCATTTTGGCTACAGGGAAGTCGACGAGGACGCCAAGGCGGGCCTGGTCGCCAACGTCTTTCATTCGGTCGCCGCCCGCTACGACCTCATGAACGACTTGATGTCCGGCGGCGTACACCGGATCTGGAAGCGCTTTACCGTTGAACTGAGTGCCGTTCGCGCTGGCCAGTCGGTGCTAGACATCGCCGGCGGCACCGGCGACCTGGCGGCGAAGTTTGCCGATCTTGTCGGCCCCAGCGGCCGGGTGGTCCTGGCGGATATCAACGAATCCATGCTGCAGGTGGGCCGGGACAAGCTGATCGATAGCGGCCATCAGGGCAATCTCGAATACGTGCAGGCGGATGCCCAGTTCCTGCCCTTCCCCGACGACAGCTTCGACTGTGTCAGTATCGCCTTCGGCCTGCGCAACGTCACCGACAAGGACCTGGCCCTGCGCTCCATGCTCAGGGTGCTGAAGCCCGGCGGACGCCTGCTGGTGCTCGAGTTCTCCAAGCCCGGCAACGAACTGTTGGCCAAGGCCTATGACGGCTACTCTTTCCGGATACTGCCGCTGATGGGCAAGCTGGTGGCCGGCGACAGCGACAGCTACCAGTACCTGGCGGAGTCCATTCGCGTGCATCCGGATCAGGAAACCCTGCTGGGGATGATGGAAGACGCGGGCTTCGTCAACTGCGAATACCACAACCTGACCGGGGGCATTGTCGCCCTGCACCGGGGCTTCAAGGCCTGACATGGCCGCTGGCCTCGATCCCACCCTGAGCACGGCGGCGCTGGCGGCGCTGGAAGCCGCGGTCAACCGGGCGCTGACGCTGGACCCGGCAGCGCAGCGGTCTCTCGGGCGGCTCGAGGGACGCAGCTTCGCTATCGAATGCAGTGCACCTGCCTTTGCTGTCTATCTGCAGCCAGGCGCGGAACGGGTCCGGCTGCTCGGCTTCCATGACGGCCCGGTAACCACCCGGGTGACCGGCACCGCGGCGGACTTTGCAGAACTCGCCAGCTCCAGTGACCCGGCGGCGACCCTGATCAACGGCAACCTGGCCCTACAGGGGGACAGCGCACCGCTGATCGAGTTGCAGCAGATACTGGGCAAGCTCGACCTGGACTGGGAGGCCCCACTGGTGAACACCCTGGGGGATGTTGCTGGCCACCAGCTGGCGCAGCTGCTGCGCGCGGCTTTCGGTAACGGCCGGGTCATCAGCCGCAGCCTGCTGCGACAGCTGGAGGAGTTCATCCACGAAGAGGCCCGCCTGAGCCCGCCGCGGCTGGAGGTCGAGGATTTTTACGCCGATGTGCGGGCCCTTGAGCAGCGGGTCGAGCGCCTGCAATCGCGCCTCGCCAGGCTGCGCAAGCGCATGGCCCCGGCAGCATCATGAGCGCCGGCGCTTTCAGCCGCAGCCGCCGGCTCCTGCGTATCCTTCGTATCGCCGGCCGCTATCGGCTGCAGGAATTCATCGATACGGACAAGCTCCCCGCCTTGCCGCGCACGCTGTTGCGCCTCTCGCCCTGGCGTGCCGGTCAGGGGGCGGACCTCAGCCGCGGCGAGCGTCTGCGCCGGAGTTTGGAGGAGCTGGGTCCGGTGTTCATCAAGTTCGGCCAGCTGCTGTCAACACGCCGCGACCTGCTGCCGCCGGATATAGCCGACGAGCTGGCGCTGCTGCAGGACAAGGTGCCGCCTTTCGATGAGACCCACGCCGCCGCGATCATCGAGAGCGCCCTGGGGCAGCCGGTATCGACACTGTTCGCACGCTTTGAGGAGCTGCCGATGGCCTCCGCCTCGGTGGCCCAGGTGCACGGCGCCACGCTCCACGGCGGCGAGGACGTGGTGGTCAAGGTGCTGCGGCCCGACATCAAACCGGTGATCAGCCAGGACCTGGCGCTGATGTTTACCCTGGCACGGCTGGTGCAGCGCTACCTGCCCGACGGCCGGCGGCTGCGCCCGGTAGAGGTGGTGGCGGACTACGAGCTGACCATTTTTGATGAGCTGGATCTGCGCCGGGAAGCGGCCAACGCCTCCCAGCTACGGCGCAATTTCGAGGGCAGCAATCTGGTGTATGTGCCGCAGGTATACTGGGACTATACCCGCAGCAATGTCATGGTCTCCGAGCGCATCAAGGGCATACCGGTCACCGATGTGGAAACGCTGGCAGCCAGGGGTACCGATCTCAAACTGCTGGCGGAACGCGGTGTGGAGATCTTCTTTACCCAGGTATTTCGCGACAACTTCTTCCACGCCGACATGCATCCCGGCAATATTTTTGTCGATGCCTCCGACCCTGCTGACCCCCGGTATATTGCTGTCGACTGCGCCATCGTCGGCAGCCTCAGCGATGCCGATCAGTACTACCTGGCGCGCAACCTGCTGGCCGTATTCCGGCGCGACTATCGGGAAGTCGCCGAACTCCATGTCGAATGCGGTTGGGTACCGGCTTCCACCCGGGTGCAGGATTTTGAATCTGCCATGCGCGCGGTATGCGAACCCGTATTCGAGCGCCCGATCAGCGAGATCTCCTTCGGCCAGCTATTGATCTACCTGTTCAGCACCGCGCGCCGCTTTGACATGGAGGTTCAGCCATCGCTGGTACTGCTGCAGAAAACCCTGCTCAATATCGAGGGCCTTGGCCGCCAGCTCTACCCACAGCTCAATCTGTGGGACACCGCGCAGCCCTATCTTGAGCGCTGGGTGGAGGAACGCTATTCGCCGCAGGCAGTATTCAAGCGCCTGCAGCGCCACCTGCCCTCCTGGCTGGAGCAGCTGCCCCAGGTACCCGACGCGGTCCTGGACAAACTGCAGCGCGGGCGCGGCGTTTCCGTTCCGGTACAGACACTTCGGCACAGCGGCCAGGAACCGGCACGACGGGACAGGCAGCGGCGGATGCGCCGGCGCCAACTGCTGGCCGCGGCTGCCATCATCCTGGCCCTGGTAATGGCGCTTCCCGGTGGCTTTGCCCAGCTTGCGCAGCTGCCCTTGGCGAGCTGGCTGCTGGCCGGCGCGGCCTTGCTGCTGTGGCCTGGCAATGATGGCAGCTGATGTGTCCGCATTGGCCCTGTGCCATAATGTTCGCCCATGAATACCCTGACGACAATGGCAGATAATCCGCTGAACGACGCAGTGCGCTGGAACGAGCAGGGCCTGGTGCCGGCCATTGCCCAGGATTGGCAGACGGGCACAGTGCTGATGCTGGCGTGGATGAACCCGGAGTCACTGGCCTTGACCGTGGCCGAGGGCCGGGCGATCTACTGGTCGCGGTCCCGCCAGGCACTCTGGCGCAAGGGCGAGAGTTCAGGCAACGTCCAGCTGCTGCGCGAGCTGCGCCTGGATTGCGACGGCGACACTCTGCTGCTGAAAGTGGAGCAGGTGGGCGGCATCGCCTGCCACACCGGGCGGCCGCACTGCTTCTACCAGCGCTGGCAGGACAACGGCTGGCAGATTACGGACAGCGTCCTCAAGTCGCCGGAAGCGCTCTATGGGCGGCCTGAATGAGCGACATTCTGCAACATCTGGACCGCATCCTTGCCCAGAGGCGTCAGGCAGACCCGGGCAGCTCCTATGTCGCCAGCCTCCATCACAAGGGTCTCAACAAGATCCTTGAAAAGGTAGGGGAAGAGGCGACCGAGGTGATTATTGCAGCCAAGGACGCAGGAGCTGACCCCAGCGCCGTGATCGGTGAGGTCGCCGACCTGTGGTTTCATACCCTGGTCATGCTGTCGCATCTCGATCTGGACTCCGCCGCAGTGCTGGAATGCCTGCAGCAGAGGGAGGGGATATCAGGCCTGGAAGAGAAAGCGTCGCGCAGCTGAGCGCGGTGTACCGGTAACGGCACGACTGGAAATTACGGAGAAAGGCATGGGTATCGGTGGTATTAGTATCTGGCAATTGCTGATTATTCTGGCGATTGTCATCATGTTGTTCGGCACCAAGCGCCTGCGCACTCTGGGCAGTGACCTCGGCACCGCGGTGAAAGGTTTTCGCAAGAGCATCAAGGACGACGACAGTACGACAGACAGCGCAGAAAAAGAGGCAGAGGACGCCACCCGGACTTCCGGGGACAGCAACGGCAAGCCCTGATCAGCGCCCATGTTTGACATCGGCTTTACCGAGCTGGTCATCATCGCCGTGGTGAGCCTGCTGGTGATCGGCCCGGAGAAGCTGCCGGGCACCATCCGCACGGCCAGCGCCTGGCTGCACCGGATACGGCGCGGCTTCAACGACATCCGCCAGGAAGTGGAGCAGGAGCTGCATAACGACGCCGTGCTGCAGGAGCTGCGCAAAACCCGCGATGAGATCAAGACCAGCGTGGCCAAGGCCGAGCGGGAATTTCAGGGCGATATTTCTGCAGCGACGGGATCGACCGACGCCGCTGCGGCAGAAAGCAAAGAAGAGACTCCTCCTGTATCAGGGCAGGAACCGCCCAAACAATGAGCGAAGATCCAGTAGACCAGCCGCTGCCGTTGGTGGCACACCTGACCGAACTGCGGGACAGGCTGCTGCGTGCACTACTGGCGGTACTGCTGGTGTTTATCTGCCTGTTTCCCTTTGCCAACGAGATTTACGGCTTCGTCTCCCAGCCACTGCGGGCCCTGCTACCCGAGGGTGCGACCATGATCGCCACCGAAGTGGCCTCGCCCTTCCTGACGCCCTTCAAGCTCACCCTGGTAGCGGCCATCTTCATTGCCATACCCTACGTGCTCTACCAGATCTGGAGTTTCATCGCCCCGGGGATGTATCGACATGAGAAGCGGCTCGCGATACCGCTGCTGGTGTCCAGCGTGCTGCTTTTCTATGCGGGAGCGGCCTTCGCCTACTACGTGGTGTTTCCGCTGATCTTCGGCTTTTTTACCAGCGTCGGTCCGGACGATATCGCCATCATGACCGACATCAGCAGCTACCTGAATTTTGTCCTCAAGCTGTTCTTCGCCTTTGGCATCGCCTTTGAAATCCCGATTGCCGCGGTGATCCTGATCTGGGCCGGCATCACCACGCCGGAGGACCTGGTCAAGAAACGCCCCTACATCATCGTCGGCTGCTTCGTGTTTGGCATGTTGCTGACGCCGCCTGATGTTATCTCCCAGGCCCTGCTGGCAGTGCCCATGTGGATCCTGTTCGAGATCGGGGTCTTTTTCGGGCGCTTCATTCAGCGCCGGGGCAGCGCTGCGGCAGATTCGGAGTAACGGTGCCGGCCCCCACGCGCTCCCTGTCACCGCTGCTGGCCATATTCCGCTTCCTGCTGCCCTATCGCGCGCGCCTGTTGGGTGCGGGTGCCGCACTGGTCTTTACCGCCGGAGCCACGCTGTTCCTGGGCCGCGGCATCCAGGTGCTGATCGATGAGGGCTTTGGCGGCGGCACCAGCGCCGACCTGCGCAATGCCATCGGCGTGATCATGGTTATTGCCGGCGCCATGGCGATAGGCACCTTCGTGCGTTTCTACCTAGTGTCCTGGCTGGGCGAACGGGTCAGCGCCGATATCCGCAAGGCGGTGTTCGACAATATCATCCGTCTGCACCCGGGCTACTTCGAAACCAATCGCAGCGGCGAGATCATGTCGCGGCTGACCACCGACACCACCCTGCTGCAGACCATCCTCGGTTCCTCCCTGAGCATGGCCCTGCGCAGCAGCCTGACTCTGGTCGGCGGCCTGGTGCTGATGTTCATCACCAACGTCAAGCTGAGCCTCATCATCACCGCAGGCGTGCCGCTGGTGCTGCTGCCGATCCTGATTTTCGGCCGCCGGGTGCGGCGCCTGTCCACCCAGAGCCAGGACAGTATCGCCAGCGTCGGCAGCTATGCCGGCGAGATCATCCAGCATATCCGCACAGTCCAGAGCTATACCAGTGAAGACCGTGAAAGCGCGGCTTTCGCCGGCGAGGTGGAACAGGCCTTTGCCATCGCCCGCCGCCGCATCCGCCAGCGTGCGCTGCTGGTCTGCGTCGCCATCCTGCTGCTGTTTGCGGGCATGGGTGCCATGCTCTGGAGCGGCGGTCAGGACGTGATCAGCGGGCGCATGAGCGGCGGCGAGCTGGGCGCCTTTGTGTTCTACGCGATTATGGTGGGCTCGGGTTTCGCCACCATTTCCGAGGTCTGGGGGGAAGTGCAGCGGGCCGCGGGGGCCTCCGAGCGGCTGCTGGAGCTGTTACACACCCGCAGCGACCTACCGGACACGGGCGCCGAGCAGGACTTGCCGGTGGCGGAACTGGCGTTCCGCAATGTGACCTTCTGCTATCCGGCGCGGCCGCATGATGCCGCGCTGAAAAACCTGAGTATAAAGATCGCTGCGGGCAAGAGCCTGGCGCTGGTTGGCCCTTCAGGCGGCGGCAAGTCCACAGTATTCCAGCTGTTGCAGCGCTTCTACGACCCACAGGCCGGCAGCGTTGAATTTGCAGGGGTGGATATTCGCGACCTTGGGCTGCACACCCTCCGCCAGCAGCTGGCGCTGGTACCGCAGCAGCCGGCCCTGTTTACTGCCAGCGTGCGCTACAACATCGCCTATGGCAGGCCCGATGCCAGCGATGAGGAAGTGGCGGCAGCAGCACAAGCCGCTCATGCCGACGAGTTCATCAATCGACTACCCCAGGGTTACGACAGCCATTTAGGCGAGCAGGGTGTGCGCCTGTCCGGCGGCCAGCGCCAGCGGATTGCCCTGGCACGGGCCATTCTCAACAACCCGCGAGTTCTGTTGCTGGACGAGGCCACCAGCGCACTGGACAGTGAAAGTGAACATCAGGTGCAACTGGCGCTACATGAACTGATGCGCAATCGCACCACGGTGATTATCGCCCATCGCCTGTCGACTATCCTGCATGCGGATCTGATTGCGGTACTGGATAAAGGGGAGCTGGTGGCAACGGGCACGCACCAGAGTCTGCTGCAGGACTGCCCGCTGTATGCAAGGCTGGCCAGTTTGCAGTTTCGTGAGCCAGTGGATTCGCCCGCAGACACGGCGCATGAGCGCGCAGCGGACAGAGAAGATGAGCTGGCTCCAGGAACTCACCGAAACCAGAGACCGTAGGCACGCGCTCCGCGGGCGGAACGATCGCGCGCAGAGCGCGCTCCTACAGAAAATCCTGACCGTGGGAGCCCGCTCCGCGGGCGATAGCATCGGGCGCAGAACGCGCTCCTACAGAACATCCTGATCGTGGGAGCCCGCTCCGCGGGCGAAAGCATCGCGCGCGGAGCGCGCTCCTACAGAAAATCCTGATCGTGGGAGCCCGCTCCGCGGGCGATTGCGCCCCGCGAACGCGGGGCGCGACGATCAGCTGAACTCGCGGATCAGACCACCAATGCTTTCCTTGGCATCGCCAAACAGCATGCGGGTGTTGTCCTTGTAGAACAGCGGGTTCTCGATGCCGGCAAAACCGGACGCCATGGAGCGCTTGAGCACAAACACCGTGCGAGCCTTGTCCACATTGATCACCGGCATGCCATAGATCGGGCTGGACTCGATCTCACGCGCAGCGGGGTTAACCACGTCATTGGCACCGATGACGATCGCCACATCGACGGTTTCCATGCGCGGATTGATCTCATCCATCTCCAGCAGCTGGTCGTAGGGCACGTCGGCCTCCGCCAGGAGCACGTTCATGTGGCCGGGCATGCGGCCCGCCACCGGGTGAATGCCGAAATTGACTTCGCAGCCGTTCTGCTCCAGCAGCTCACAGAGCTCCTTGACCACGTGCTGGGCCTGAGCCACCGCCATGCCGTAGCCGGGCACGATCACTACATTGCTGGCTGCCTCAAGAACGTAGAAGGCATCTTCCACAGAAATCGGCTTGATCTCGCCCTCGACAGCCTCCTGCACGCCACCCGCACTGCCAAATCCGCTGAACAATACATTGCTCAGAGAGCGGTTCATGGCCTTGCACATGATCTTCGTGAGGATGATCCCGGAGGCGCCGACCAGGGCACCGGCGACGATCAGGATGTTATTGCCAATCGCGAAACCCGCGGCACAGGCCGCAAGGCCGGAGTAGGAGTTGAGCAGCGAAATGACCACCGGCATGTCAGCGCCGCCAATCGGGATCACGGCCATGATACCGAACAGCAGTGACAGGCCCACGATCAGGTACAGCCACTGACTGTTCTCGGGCTGCAGGCAAAACATGACCGCGCTGGCAAGGATACCAAGCACAATCAGACTATTGACGATCTGCTGACCACGGAAGGTCACCGCACCGCTGCCAATGGTCTCGCTCAGCTTGCCATACGCCACCAGAGATCCGGTGAAGGTCAGACCCCCAATCAGAATGGACAGCACGATCGTCACGAGCACAAACGTGCCGCTGGCCGTGGCCAGCGCCGCAGCACCCACCAGCAAGCTGGCCATGCCGCCAAAGCCGTTGAACAGGGCCACCATCTCCGGCATGGCGGTCATCTGCACCAGGCGCGCGGCGCCGGCACCAATCACGCCACCAAGCACGAAGCCCAGCAGTATCCATTGGTACTCGACAATGCCCTGGTCAAGCAGGGCCGCCACAATAGCCAGCAGCATCCCGACCGCGGACAGCAGGTTGCCCTTGCGCGCAGTTGCCGCCGAGCCCAGCAGTTTGAGGCCAAAAATGAACAGGGCCGCAGAGATTACATAGGCCAGTTGAATGGCCAATCCAGTCGCGCCCATGATTACTTACCCCTCTTCTTGAACATTGCCAGCATACGGTCGGTCACCATGTAGCCGCCTATGACGTTGATGGATGCCAGGGCGACCGCCGCGGCACCGAGCCAGTTGGACAGGTCCTGCTGGCCCGTGCCAGCGAGGCCGATCGCCCCGACCACAGTGATACCGGAGATCGCATTGGCACCCGACATCAGGGGAGTGTGCAGAGTTGCAGGTACCTTGTTGATCAACTCGAAGCCCAGGAATATGGCCAGCATGAGGATAAAAGTCAGAAATACGGCTTCCATATCAGTTGCCCCCCTGCAGGATTTTTCTGATGGTTTCGTTGGTGACTTCGCCACCGTGGGTAATGATGCAGCCTGGCAGGATGTCGTGGTCAAAGTCGACCTTGAACCGGGCGTTTTCTTTATCCCAGGCATCTTCCACCAGATTGAACAGGTTGCTGGCGTACATGTGGCTGGCATCACGGCACACTTCGTTGGGCAGATTGCCCTTGCCAATGATGGTCACACCGTTAACCGTCACCACCTCGTTGGGTACCGAACCTTCAACATTACCGCCGGTCTCCGCCGCCATGTCGACGACCACCGATCCCGGCTTCATGCCCTCGACCATGTCCCGGGTCACGATCACCGGGGGTTTACGGCCGAAGACCTGCGCGGTAGTGATCACCACATCGGACTCGGCAATCGTCGCTTTCTGGGCGTCGCGCTGCTTCTGGATCTGCTCCGGGGTCAGCTCCTTGGCGTAGCCGTCTGCGGTTTGCCCGGTCTCGCCCAGGTCGATATCCAGGAAAGCGGCGCCCAGGGATTGCACCTGCTCGGCCACCACAGGCCGGGTGTCAAACGCGGTAACCCGCGCGCCCAGGCGCTTGGCGGTAGCGATCGCCTGCAACCCCGCCACTCCGGCACCGATGACAAAGACCTTGGCCGGCTTCAGAGTGCCCGCGGGAGTCATCATCATCGGAAAGATGCGCGGCAGATGAGTTGCCGCCTGCAGCACCATGACATAGCCCGCCAGGTTGGCCTGGGAACTCAGCGCATCCATTTTCTGGCTGCGGGTGGTACGGGGGATCATTTCCATGCTGATGGCGGTTACGCCATGCTGCTGCAGCAGCCGGACCAGTTCGTGCTCGTTGAACGGGTCAAGATAGCTGATGTGAATGCTGCCCTTCTTCATCATGGCCACTTCTTCTGGCCGCGGCTTGCGCAGGCGCAGCAGCAAGTCGCCCTCGCGGAACAGAGCCTCCCGATCGCTGGTCAGTGTGGCGCCGGCTTCGGCGTATTCCTCATCAGCAAAGCCGGACCCCAGGCCCATACCGTGCTCGATAACCAGCTCAGCACCCAGACGGCACAATTTCTTGGCTGTATCCGGTGTGACCGGCACCCGGTTCTCTCCCGGATGTGTCTCCCTGGGAATTACGATGCGCATAGTACTTCCTACCCCGTTTGTGTAAGCGTAGCGATAAACATTTTTTGGTGAAAAGCCCCGATGGCGCTGCTGTTGCAGCGTCTTATGATGCTCTTGCCCCCTCGCCGGCGACGGACTTTAGCATAGAGACCGCCACAGCGTAATTATGCCTGTTATTCACCACACCGATATATGCAGGGCACACATCGACCCAGGCAATCTCAGCACAGCCCTGCGAAAGTCCTCGCAGGCGCTGTCAGCAGGTCTTCAGGACATGAAAAAGCCCCCAATTCGGGGGCCGTCGACTCAGCCTGCCTGTAGCTGCAGGAAGGGGTTCATCCAGCGGTACTTCCACCCCGTGAACTTCAGTGGAGCATCAAGCACTGCCAGGCAAATACAATCCTCTGACTGCAGCGCGGTGGGCGCGTGGATATCACTCGCCTCGCGGTAGATGAAATCACCTTCGTGATAGCTGCCGGCAGCGTCGGAGAAGCCACCCTGCAGCACCAGAGTCATTTCCGAGCCGCGGTGATTGTGCTCGGGAATCTTGCCACCGGCCTTGATGTGGTACAGAGCGAACTCATAGCTCGGATCACCGGTCTTCAGGTAGCTGATCCGCAGCGATGAGGTGACCTTCTTCCAGGTCAGTTCGGAAAAATCACCCCGCATCAGCCTCTGCAACACTGCCGGCATCCGACCCAGGGACAGGTCATCGACGCGACGGTAACTCAGCGGTGGCTCCTCATCCAGACGCGCCAGAACCGCATCCAGCGTCGATTCGCCTACCGGCACCGGGGTCATGCCGTCGAACAGCACCGCACCGAGGTCCTGCAGCCGGGATGTCTGCTGCTGGCACTGCTGGCAGTAATTGAGGTGGGCCGAAACACACGCTGACTGCGCCAAAGGCAGTATCCCGGCGGCGTATTCGGTGAGTAAGTCCACACTTGGATGAAACTTGGCCATAATGTCTTCTTGCTTACCTGTCTATCTGAATTTGCAGTTTCTGGATTGCCAGTCGCACCCGAGACTTCACGGTGCCAAGAGGCAGATCCAACTCCGCCGCCGCTTCCGCGTGCGACTTCCCTTCCATGTATACCTTGGCCAGGATCTGGGCCTGGTCGGGGGGCAGGGTCCCCATCAACTCGTGAATCCTGTCGCGACTGCGTCGGCTCTGAAGCATCGCAAAAGGCTCGGAAGGCTCCTGGTCGGGGGTAAAGTCATCCGCGGCCAGGGGCGTATCGAACTTCTGCAAGCGCCGGAACATATCGGTGCGGCAGTTGCGCGCGATCGTATATACCCATGTACTCGCGGCGGCCTTTTCCGGATCAAAAGCGCGGGCTTTTTGCCAAACTTTCAGCATGACTTCCTGCACAAGCTCATCGGCATGGGTTGCGGACAGGCTGGATCCGGACAAAGCAAAGGCCTTCACGAGCGGAGCAAAGTGTCTGAACAGGCGAGTGAATGCCGCGCGGTCTTCATTGGCTGCAATCAGGGTCAGGCACTCACTCCACTCATCCGTGCGCCGCCCCGTAGGGCCCTGCCAGCCGGATGTTGCGCCCTTTTCCTGTTCTTCCACAGCCAGTCTCCGCTACTATTCAATATTGTTCGGCCAGTATACGCTTGCTGGCAGACCTTGGATCAACTCGGCTTATAAAGAAGCTGCGATGATCCAGCAGCCGGTAGCCGGCGTAACTTGGGCGACATACGCTAATACGCAGAGGCGACCGCAGCAGGCATGCCTCGCGTTGCAGGCAGAAGCCCTGAGGAGATCCAGAGTTGGACATTGCAGTCATCGGAGCGGGCATTTCTGGCCTCGCCTGCGCCCACTACCTCTCCACGAGACACACCGTTTCGGTGTTCGAGGCGGGCAGCCAGGTCGGCGGCCACACAGCGACCGTGGACGTCAAACTGGGCACTCGACGCTACGCCATCGACACCGGATTCATCGTCTTCAACGACTGGACCTACCCCAACTTCATCGCCCTCATGAAAGAGCTCGGGGTAAGCAGCCGTGCCACCTCCATGGGCTTCAGCGTCAGCGACGGGCGCTCAGGCCTGGAGTACTCCGGCACGAATATCAACACCCTGTTTGCCCAGCGCCGCAACCTGCTGTCGCCACGCTTCATCGGCATGGTCAGAGATATCCTGCGTTTCAATCGCGAATCGGTGGCCGATCTTGAGGCCGGCAGGTTGGAGGAGGGAGAAACCCTGGGGCATTACCTGCAGCGCAAGGGCTACAGCGAAGCCTTCAGCCGGCAATACCTGGTACCCATGGGCTCGGCAATCTGGTCAGCGGATTGCGCCAGCATCAGCCAGTTCCCGCTGGCATTCTTTCTGCGCTTCTTTCGCAACCACGGCCTGCTCTCCGTCAGCGACCGTCCCCAGTGGCGTGTCATCGAGGGCGGCTCGCGGGAATACCTGCGCCCCTTGTGCCAGCGCTTCGAGCAGCGCATCCACACCGGCGCCACGATCGCCCAGCTGCGCCGCAGCCCCCAGGGAGTGGAGGTCGTACTGCAGGACGGGCGCAGTTTCCGCTTTGACCAGGTGGTGATCGCCACGCACTCGGATCAGGCGCTGGCCATGCTGGCGGATCCAAGCGTGGAGGAAACCCAGGTGCTGGGGGCGCTGCCCTACCAGAACAATGAGGTGGTCCTGCATACTGATACGCGGCTACTGCCGCAGAACCGCAAGACCTGGTCGAGCTGGAACTACCGTCTGGGGGTGGACGAGCAGCGCGCGGTGGTCACCTATAACATGAACATCCTGCAGGGACTGCAGGCACCTGAGACCTTCTGCGTCACTCTCAATGACACCCGCTCCATCAACCCCAACAAGATCCTGGGCACGTTCAACTACGCGCATCCAGTGTTCTCGCTGGGCGGCATCGCCGCCCAGGCCCGCTGGCATGAAATCAATGGCCAGCGCAGTACCTGGTACTGCGGCGCCTACTGGCACAACGGCTTTCATGAAGACGGGGTTGTCAGTGCCCTGCGGGTGGCAGAAGCCATCGACAAGGCCAGCAAGGTCGCGGCGTGAGGTCACGGCTCTACCAGGGCCTACTGCGCCACCGGCGTTTTCTGCCCCGTACACACGAGTTCAGCTATCGCGTGTTCATGCCGTGGATCTGCCTTGAGGAGCTTCCGGATCTGTTCCGCGGCAGGTGGTTCTGGTCTGCGACTCGCTGGGCGCCAGCCCGCTTCCGCCGCAGTGACTTCCTTGGCAACCCCGACCTGCCGCTGCAGGACGAGGTTCGGCGCCGTATCCACGAGGAAACCGGCGCCAGCCACAAGGGCCCGATCTATCTACTGGCCAACCTCCGCTATTTTGGCTATCTCATCAATCCGATTGCCTGCTATTACTGTTATAGCGAGGACGAGAGCCGGCTCGAGTATCTGGTGGCCGAGGTTACCAGCACGCCATGGGACGAGCGTTACAGCTATGTGCTCACCGGCCCGGCCAAGGGTCGCTGGCTGCAGCAGGATTTTGCCAAGTCCATGCACGTGTCCCCTTTCAACCCGATGGGCATGCAGTATCATTGGCGCAGCAGCACCCCGGACGAACAGCTGTCCATCTACCTCGCCACCACCACGGAGGAAGGCAAGATGTTCGATGCCAGCCTGTCCCTGCAGGCGCTGCCGATGACCGCCGGCAATCTCAACAGCATCCTCTGGCGCTACCCGCTAATGACCGCGAAGGTGGCGCTGGCCATTTACTGGCAGGCCCTGCGCCTGTTCCTCAAGGGCGTGCCAGTTCACGCACATCCCGGATCAAAAACCTCTGGAGTTTAAGATGAGTGACATGAGTGTCAGCCAGGTTCGGCTGCAGACCAAGGCCCCCAGCCGCTGGTCCAACACCCAACTGGCCCGCAAACTGCTGCTGCGGGTGCTGGACAATTTCACTGTGGGAAGCATGACCATACACGACGGCGGGCAAATTTTTCGGGTTGGGGATCCGGACCGGGAAGGCGAGCCTCACGCTGAAGTGTATGTGCACAACCCGGCGGTCTACGGCAAGCTGCTGGCTGGCGGCACCATTGGCTCTGGCGAAGCCTATATCGAAGGTGACTGGAGCACCCCGGACCTGACCGCGGTAACACGCCTGTTCAGTGCCAACATGGTGACCATGGAGGCGGTGGAGGCGAAGCAGTCCTGGCCGGTGCGCCTGGGCCTGAAAATAGCTCACGGCCTCAATCGCAACACCCATGAGGGTTCGCGCAAGAACATTGCCGCCCATTATGACCTGGGCAACGATTTCTTCCGCCTCTTCCTCGACCCAACCATGATGTACTCATCGGCGGTGTTCGACACCCCGGAGACGACCCTGGAACAGGCTTCACAGGCCAAGCTGGACGAACTTTGCCGACAGCTGGAGCTGACCCCGGATGATCATCTGGTTGAGATCGGCACCGGCTGGGGCGGCATGGCAATTCACGCGGCGACGCACTACGGCTGC
>JBLRXF010000031.1:0-6199 GCA_047920875.1 Haliea sp.
AGATGCCCGCCTGCTGCACTTCCACCAGGAACGCGGTTTCCTCGTCCAGCTTGGCGGTAACGGTGATGGTCAGCACCACCTCGTAGTTGCCCTGCTCGTCGATGCGGTCGCTCTTGGTGTTCAGGTCCACATTGACCTTGGGCTGCCACTGCTTGCGGAACACGCCCGGGCTGGCGGGGGATTCAAAAGACAGATCCTTGGTATAGATGCGCTGCAGCGCGAATTGCTGCTGCACGGGTTCCTGCGCGGTTCCTGCTGCCTGTGCTTGTTCGTCGGCCATCGAGCCGTCCTCCGTTGGTTGCGTTATCGGGTTGGCGCCTGCTGCGCCGCTGTCAGTAATGCGTCGAGGCGACCCTGCCGCTCCAGCGCTGCCATATCGTCATAGCCGCCGACATGAACGTCACCTATCCATATCTGGGGAACCGTGTGCTGGCCGCTGAGCCGTGCCAGCTCGGCGCGTTTCTCGCGATCTCCATCAACGGCAATTTCAGTAAATTCCACTTGCTTGCCTTTCAGCAGCTGCCTGGCCGCAACGCAGTAGGGGCAAAAGCGTGTGGTATACAGGGTGACGTATGAGCTCACTCGGGCAGGGGCCTCATTTGATGGTGGGCAACTGCAGATTGCTCCACTCCATCATGCCGCCGCCCATCTTGTAGACCTTTTCGAAGCCGGCTGTCTTGAGCTGCTTGCCGGCGGCACCGGCGCTCTGACCCATCCTGCAGACCAGAATCACCGGACGCTGCTTGAACTTGTTCAGTTCGTCCATGCGGGCGACAAGCTTGGTGGCGGGGATGTGCATCGCGTCGACAATATGCCCTGCCTTGTACTCCGCCGCATCGCGCAGATCGACAAAGACGCCGTCTTCTGCGTTGACCAGATTGATCGCCTGCTGCGGGGTCAGGGACGGCCCGGACTTGCGTGTCTCGTGCATGATCAGCATGACGACGACCGCCAGCAGTGCGGCGAACAGCACCCACTGCTGTGCAAAGAATTCCAGAAACAGGGCCATGGTCCGGCTTAGCTCTCACCTTGACTGATTGAGTTGGGTACAGCGACCGGAGCGGGCTGGCAGCCCTGCAGCCGGAGGCCGCGCGGAAAAGGGCGCAAGTATACAGGCTAACACCACGGGCAGCCAGTCGCGCAGGAGGCAATCACCTTGTGCAGCGCACCTTGGTCATATAGCGTTGTCACAGTATCCGGGAGCGGGCTTTCGCATTCATTGATCGCCCACAGCTCAACAACCCACACAGGAGTCAGCATTGCGATGAAAATAGGCATCAATGGTTTTGGCCGCATCGGCCGGCTGGTGTTTCGCGCCGCCTGGGGGCGGGACGATATCGAAATATGTCAGGTCAACGACCCGGGCGGCGATGCGGACAACGCCGCCTACCTGGTCAACTACGACTCGGTTCAGGGCACCTGGAACCGGCGCGCGGAGGCCGATGGCGACGCTCTGATCATCGATGGACGTCGGGTGCGCTGGACCCGCGGCAGGGACTGCGCAGAAGCGGGCTGGAACAAGGACATCGATGTTCTGATCGAGTGCAGCGGCAAGTTCAAGACCGTTGAGCTGCTGCAGCCCTATCTGGACGCAGGCATAGGGCACATTATCGTGAGCGCCCCCGTGGGAGACCTTGAGGTCCCCAATATCGTGGTCGGGGTCAACGACCACGCCTTCGACCCCGCGCAGCACCGTCTGGTGAGCGGCGCCTCCTGCACGACCAACTGCGTGGCGCCCGTGCTCAAGGTATTGCACGAAAGCTTTGGGGTGGTGCGCGGCTCCATCAATACCATTCATGCCGTCACCCCATCGCAAGTGGTGATGGACGGTTTCAGCAAGGATGCCCGCCGCGGGCGCGCCGGCTTTGCCTCACTGATCCCCACCTCCACCGGAGCGGCCAAGGCCATCGGGCGTATTTTTGAGGACCTGAACGGCCACATCTCCGGACTTGCGGTACGCGTGCCCCTGACCTGCCCCTCGATCACCGACTGCACCTTCGAAGTTCGCGAACCCGCCACCCGCGAGGCCGTCAACGCCGCCCTGGCCGCGGCAGCCGCGGGCGAGCTGGCAGGCATCATGGGTTACGAGGAACAACAACTGGTTTCGGTAGACTATGTTGGCGACAAGCGCTCTTCCATCGTGGATGCCAGCAGCACGCTGGTAGTGGACCAGCACCATGTCAAAGTGCTCGCCTGGTACGACAACGAAATGGGCTACTCTTCAAGGCTGCTGGACCTGCTCGGTCGCATAGGCAGGTAAACGTACCCCGGGGAGGTCTGATCGCAGAGGCGACGATGCGATCAGGCGCTGGACGGGGTAAAATGCGCCGCGACTACCCAAGCCCATCCACAGACTGCCGGATTGCCCATGAGCGAGACCACCAAAACACCCACCGTCCTGATTGTGCTGGATGGCTGGGGCCATCGCGAGGACACCCGTGACAACGCTATCGCCCTCGCCAATACGCCGGTCTGGGACCGGCTCTGGGCCGAGGCGCCGCACACCCTGGTGTCGGGTTCCGGGCTGGACGTGGGGCTCCCGGCGGGCCAGATGGGCAACTCCGAGGTGGGGCACATGAGTCTGGGTTCCGGGCGGGTCATCTACCAGAGCATGACCAAGATTGACCAGGCCATCGCCGACGGCAGCTTCAACCGCAACCCCGCCTATACCCAAGCCATCGACAGGGCTATTGCGGGCGGCGGTGCGGTGCATGTGTTCGGACTGCTGTCTCCGGGCGGCGTCCACAGCCACGAAGATCAGATCCTTGCCGCAGTCAGGCTGGCGGCCGCGCGGGGCGCCAGCCGCGTTTACCTGCACGCCTTCCTCGATGGCCGCGACACGCCGCCGCGCAGCGCCGCCGACTCCCTGCGCCAGGCTGAAGCCGTATTTGCGGAGCTCGGCTGTGGCCGCGTAGCCAGCATTGTCGGACGCTACTACGCCATGGACCGGGACAACCGCTGGGATCGTATCGAACGGGCTTACAGGATGCTGACTGAAGGCGAGGCAGATTACCAAGCCGCGAGCGCCGGGGAAGCGCTCACAGCGGCCTACGCCCGCGATGAAAACGACGAATTTGTTCTGCCCACCATCGTCGCCGCGCCTGGGCAGGAAGCCGCCATTGTCGCCAGTGGGGACGCCGTACTGTTCATGAATTTCCGCGCTGACCGGGCCCGCCAGCTGACCCGGGTGTTTACCGACCCCGGCTTCAGTGACTTCCAGCGGCGTCAGCAGCCCGCACTGGCCGGATTTGTGACCACCACCGAATACGCCGCCGATATCGATGCCGCCTGCGCTTTCCCCCCGGATAGCCTCGACAACGTGCTCGGCGACTGGCTGGCCAAGCAGGGCAAAACCCAGCTGCGGCTGGCGGAAACCGAGAAATACGCCCACGTCACTTTCTTCTTCAGCGGCGGCCGGGAGGACACGTTTCCGGGGGAGAAGCGCATCATGGTGCCTTCACCGGATGTCGCCACCTATGACCTGCAACCCGAGATGAGCGCGTCGGAGGTCACCGATGAGCTGGTCGCTGCGATTCGCTCGGGCGCTTACGATCTTATTGTCTGCAACTACGCCAATGGCGATATGGTCGGGCACACCGGAATTATGGAGGCCGCGGTAAAGGCTGTGGAAACCCTGGACCAGTGCCTGGGCCGGGTGGAGGAAGCCCTGCTGGAGGTTGGCGGCCAGGCCCTGGTAACCGCGGACCACGGCAACTGCGAGCAAATGCAGGACTACGAGTCCGGCCAGCGCCACACCCAGCACACTACCGAGCACGTGCCGCTGGTCTATATTGGCAGGCGCGACTGCCAGCTGGACCCAGCCGGCGGCATTCTGGCTGACATCGCCCCCAGCCTGCTGGCTCTGATGCAGCTGCCACAGCCAGCGGAGATGACGGGCCACAGCCTGGTCAGCTGCCGGGACTGACGCCGATGCTGCGCCGGCGCGCCCCTGCGGCTCTGTTGCGGCTATGCCTGTGCGCCTGCCTGCTGGCGGCGGGCAGCGCCAGCGCCCAGAGCGAGGAGGAACAGGCGCGGGCCGAACTGGAGCAGTTGCAGAAGCAGATTGAACTGGTCACCCGGGAACTGGCGAGCGCCCGCACCCAGTTGAACGACCAGCAGGAACAGCTGCGGGCCACCGAGCTGCGTCTTGGTCAGCTACAGCGGGAAATGAGCTCCAACCTGGCGGCAATCGCCAGCACTGAGCAGGAGCTCGGGGTTCTGGAGGCGCGCCAGCGGGAACTCGAGCAGGCCCGCGATGCCCAGCAGGTTCGCATCGGCACAGAGCTTCGTGCCGCGTGGCAGATGGGGCAGCAGGGCACCCTGAAGGTGTTGCTGAGCCAGGAGAGTCCGCACACAGTGGCCCGGGCGATGACCTACTACCGCTACTTTTTCCATGCCCGCAATGACCTGGTCGCCGAATATCGCGTCACCCTCGATGAGCTGATCGCAGTTCGCGCCCGCAGCGAAGCAGCCGCCGGGGAGCTGCTGGCACAGCAGGCCACGCTGGAAGCACAGCAACAGGAAGTGCTGGCCTCGCGCCAGGAACGCGAGCAGCTTGTAGCCAGCCTGGCGGCCAGCATCAGTAGTCAGGATCAGGAACTGCAGCAGCTGCAGCGCGACCGACAGGAGCTGGAAGCCCTGCTGGAAGCCATAGCCCAGGCCGTGGTCGAGCTGCAGCTGCCCGAGGACTACCAGCCCTTCGGCAGCGTCAGGGGAAAACTCTCCTGGCCAGTGGACGGACGCCGCGGCAACAGCTTCGGCGCCAGCCGCGGGGCCGGCGGCATGCGCTGGCAGGGGATCAATCTGGTTGCGGACGAAGGCAGCGCCGTGCGCGCCATTCATCATGGCCGGGTAGTCTATGCCGACTGGCTGCGGGGTTCGGGCCTGCTTCTGATTCTGGACCACGGTGACGGCTACATGAGCCTTTATGCCCACAACCAGAGCCTGCTCAAGGACGTGGGAGAATGGGTCGCACCCGGCACCCAGATCAGCACCGTCGGCAGCAGCGGTGGACTTGACCAGTCCGGCCTCTATTTCGAGATCCGCAAGGACGGCAAGCCAGTAGATCCAGTGGTTTGGTGCCGCTGACACGGTTACACTGGAGCACTCAACCTGGCAATGGCGACAGCGCCGACGGCGGTATTCATGCACACACCCTCCCTTCCCCTCTTGGGCCTGAAAGCTGCCCTGCTGGCTTTTGCTCTGGCCTCGCCGCCTGCAGTTGCACAGGAGAGCGAGGAGGGGCGGCTGCCGCTGGACGAGCTGCGCACCTTTGCCGACGTATTCAACCAGATTCGCATGGGCTACGTGGAGGAAATCGACGACAGCACTCTGCTGGAATACGCGATCCAGGGCATGCTGATGAACCTCGATCCTCACTCCGCCTACCTGACCAAGGACGCCTTCGAAGATCTGCAGACCAATACCAGCGGCGAATTCAGCGGTCTGGGGCTGGAAGTGGGCATGGAGGGGGGCTATGTAACGATCGTGGCTCCCATCGACGGCTCGCCGGCCGCAGAAGCGGGCCTGATGACCGGCGACGTCATTCTGCAGCTGGACGGCAAGCCGGTGAAGGGCATGTCGCTGAACGAGGCGATCGAACTGATGCGTGGTCCCAAGGGCAGCCCCATTGAACTGCAAATAGGCCGCCCCGGCGACCCAAACCCCTTCGACATCACCCTCACTCGCGACACCATCACGGTGGCCAGCGTGCGCGAGCGCTTTCTTGAGCCCGGCTACGGCTATCTCCGCGTTGCCCAGTTCCAGAATCGCACCGGCCGGGACGTTCGCGCCGCACTCAAGCGTCTGATGGACAAGGAGGCGCTGAAGGGCCTGGTGCTCGACCTGCGCAACAACCCGGGGGGCGTCCTCGGTGCCAGCGTCGATGTTGCGGGGCTGTTTCTGGATGGGGAGCTGGTGGTCTATACCGAAGGCCGCCTGACCAACTCCGACATGCGCTATTCCGCTGAGCCTGGCGATGCCAGTGACGGCGTCCCGATCGTGGTGCTGATCAACGGCGGCTCCGCCAGCGCCTCGGAAATCGTCGCCGGCGCGCTGCAGGACCACAAGCGCGCGGTCATCATGGGCACCGACAGCTTTGGCAAGGGCTCGGTGCAGACGGTCATGCCCATATCGGAATCGCGCGCGGTGAAACTGACAACGGCGCTGTACTTCACTCCCGGTGGGCGCTCCATCCAGG
>JBLRXF010000031.1:6209-14510 GCA_047920875.1 Haliea sp.
GGCTGGCATCGCCCCGGACATTATCGTCGAGCGGGCCCAGGTCACCGCCTACGATACCTCGCGCCAGCTCAGCGAAGCCGACCTGACCCGGCGCCTGGACAATGTCAATGGCGACAATCGGCGTGCACCGCGCGCCTCAGACGGCCTGCTGGGGACCGACAATCAGCTCTACGAAGCGCTGACCCTGCTCAAGGGCGTGAATATCCTCGGCATGCGCGAGCGTAAACCGGCGGCGCAGGCGCCAGTGGATGGCAGCGGCACCTGAGCAATTGCGCTGGCTGTTGCTGGCGCTGTGGCTGCCCCTGGCCGCCACAGCGATGCAGCCCTTCGAATCCCGCGAGCTGTCCGCCCCTGCAGGAGCGCAGTCTCTGCGCGATCAAACCCAGGACACAATCGCCCGCGGAGCGGGCTCCCACGCTCCTGTAGGAGCGCAGTCTCTGCGCGATACCACCTCTCTTGTGGGAGCGCAGTCCCTGCGCGATACCGCCACCCT
This sequence comes from Haliea sp., assembly GCA_047920875.1. Classification (GTDB taxonomy): domain Bacteria; phylum Pseudomonadota; class Gammaproteobacteria; order Pseudomonadales; family Halieaceae; genus Haliea. Next base: position 6,703 of record JBLRXF010000031.1, read on the forward strand.
GGTGATCATCATTGACGACCTGGGCAACCGCCTGGCCGAGGGCGAGGCCACCATCAACCTGCCAGGCAGACTCAGCGTTGCCGTACTGCCCCATACCGCCCATGGCGAGCACCTCGCCCGGGCGGCACACCGCGTCGGTAAAGAGGTGCTGTTGCACGCGCCCATGAGCACCCTGGACCAGCGACACCCGGGTCCAGGCGCCCTGACCGGGGAACTGACGGAAGCGGAATTTCGCGACACCCTCGCCAGGGCGCTGGCAGACGTGCCCCATGTAGCGGGCGTCAACAACCACATGGGCAGCGAGCTCACCGGACAGCGCAAGCAGATGCAGTGGCTGATGCTGCTGCTGGCGGAGCAGGGCCTGTACTTCGTCGACTCCCGTACCAACAAGGACACGGTCGCAGCCGACGTCGCCGCAGAGCTCGGCCTGCCCCACCTGTCACGCCAGGTATTCCTCGACAATGTCCCCTCCAGGGAGGCTATCGCCGAACAGTTTGCGGTATTGATAGAGCGCGCGCGAAGGGACGGCTTGGGGATAGCCATCGGCCATCCCTACCCGGAAACCATCGCCTACCTGCAGGAGGTACTGCCGACCCTGGAAGGCCAGGGCCTGCGGCTGGCTACGGTTTCGGAGGCCCTGGCCGCAGGCTCGCCACAGTAGCGAGCCTGCTGGCCGACTGTGCTTATAACCGGATCACTGCTTCTCATTTCTATATATTATTTTCTAATAAAAAGTATCAGACATATTCTATCGAAAACTATACGCAGGCAGGGTGTCGATATGGGTTGGCAGGGCTGGTTCTCTCTGGCGTTGGTCGCGGGCGTCCTGGGAACGCTGACACTGACACGCCTGAAACCGCATGTCGTGATGATGGGCGCACTCACCCTGCTGGTCACATTCGGCGTGCTCAGCGGCGCCGAGGCTCTCGCGGGCTTTGCCAACGAGGGCCTGATTACAGTGGCCGCCATGTTTGTCGTAGCCGCAGGCATCCACGCCTCCGGGGGCGCAGAGCTCATCGTTACCCGCCTGCTGGGCCGGCCCAGGAAAGTGCGCGGCGCCATGTGGCGGATGTTCACCCCGGTGGCACTGCTGAGCGGGTTTCTCAACAATACCCCGGTCGTTGCCACCATGATACCGGCCGTCAACAGCTGGTCGCGCAAAACCGGAATCGCGCCCTCCAAGCTGATGATCCCCCTGAGCTATGCCTCTATCCTCGGCGGCACCATGACCCTGATCGGCACCAGCACCAACCTCGTGCTCAACGGCCAGTACCGGGTGCTGACCGGAGAGGAGGGTTTCTCCCTGTTCTCCATCACCGCGGTGGGCCTTCCGGTGGCACTGTTCGGCCTGCTGTTCATGTGGCTGTTCTTCCCGCGCCTGCTGCCCGAGCGCAAGCAGCATGAGCCCTTCGGCAATATGCGCGAATTCACCCTGGAAGTTGCGGTGGCCATGGGCGGGCCGCTGGTGGGCAAAACTATTGAGGAGGCCGGTCTGCGCCATCTGGTGCGGGTCTACCTGGTGGAGATCGAACGCGACGGGACCATCATTACTGCCGTCCCCACAGAGGAACGGCTCAGGGGCGGTGACCGCCTGGTCTTTGCCGGCGATACCGAGGCCATCTCGGACCTGCTGCGCATCAACGGCATCGTGCCCTCCGAGGACACCGACTCCTCCGAGCCGCTGCTGGTAGACCGAGCGGAGCGGCGCCTGGTCGAGGCCGTGGTGTCGCCCCACTGCGACGCGGTAGGGCACGCCATCCGCGACGCCCGCTTCCGCGACCGCTATGGCGCCGCGGTGCTGGCGGTGGCCCGCAACGGCGAGCGCATCAAGGGCAACCTGGGCACCATCGAACTGGAAGCCGGCGACACCCTGCTGCTGGAGGCGCGCCCCGCCTTCGTTACCCGCCAGCGCTACAACAAGGATTTCCTGCTGATCAATGACCTCGACACCGAACAACCGCGCCACGACCGCATGTACATGGCCTGGGCCATTCTGCTGGGCCTGATTCTGGCGGCGGGGTTCGGCCTGATCAGCATGCTGAACGCGGCTCTGCTGGGCGCGGCAATGATGCTGGTTACGGGCTGCTGCTCGGTCAATCAGGCGGAAAAAAGCCTGGATCTGACCGTGCTGATCACCATCGGTGCGTCCTTCGCCCTGGGCGCGGCGCTGGAGAAGTCCGGCGCCGCCCTGTTCCTCGCCAGCAACATCATCGACCTGAGCGGCGGTCGGCCCTGGCTGATACTGGTGCTGACCTACATCACGGTTTCGCTGCTGACAGAAACCATTACCAACAATGCCGCAGCGATCCTGATGCTGCCCATCGTGCTGGGGATCACCGCCAGCGCCGGCCTCAATCCAACACCATTCATCTTTGCCATCATGATGGCCGCCTCGGCAAGCTTCGCCACGCCCCTGGGCTACCAGACCAACCTGATGGTGTACGGGCCGGGAGGCTACACCTTCGCCGAGTTCCTGCGCGTGGGCATCCCGATGAACCTCGCCGTCGGCGGCTTCACCCTGGCGGTGTTGCTGGTCGGCTGGCCGCTGGAGAAGCTGGCTTGATGCAGCGCCCTGCCGCACAGCAGCAGGACGGGCCGCGTTCGACCGGGTTTTTGGGTTATGCTGCAGCCCACAGCAGCCGCGGGACGCTCACATGCCACCACCCAAACCCCCTATTGCGCCGGGCCTGACTGAGCGCACCCCGATCCTGGCGTGCACTGACAGCTCGGGCCACTGGCACATGATGCGGGAGCGGGCGGGAAAGTAAGGGTGGCAGGTTCAGCAGCACAGTACGACGTGATCATCATTGGTGCCGGTGCAGCGGGCCTGATGTGCGCGGCTACCGCCGGCTATCGCGGCCGCCGCGTGCTGGTGCTGGACCATGCCAACAAACCGGGCAAGAAGATCCTGATGTCCGGCGGCGGGCGCTGCAACTTCACCAACCTGAACAGCACAGCCGCCAATTTTCTCTCGGCTAATCCTCCCTATTGTATTTCAGCACTGAAGCGCTACACCCCGCAGGATTTTCTGGAGCTGGTGGAGCGCCACGGTATTGAGCATGAAGAAAAAGCCGCCGGACAGCTGTTCTGCATGGACAGTGCAAAAGACATCCTCAACATGCTGCTCACCGAGTGCGAGTGGGCCGGCGCAGAACTGCGCATGCAAACCACCGTCGGCCAGGTCAGCGCAAGCAGCGGCGGCTACCAACTGCGCACCGCTGCGGGTGAGCTGGCCTGCCAGTCACTGGTGATCGCCACCGGTGGGCTGTCGATTCCCACCATGGGTGCCTCCGGTTTTGGCTACGACGTGGCAAGGCAGTTCCAGCTGGAGGTACTGCCCACCCGGGCCGGCCTGGTGCCGTTTACCCTGCAACCGGAACTGAAGGCGCAGCTTGCACCCTTGGCAGGAGTGAGCTGCCCGGTGGATGTACACTGCCGCGGCCACCATTTTCTGGAACCCATGCTGGTCACCCATCGCGGACTGAGTGGCCCGGCCATGTTGCAGATTTCGAGTTTCTGGGAACCGGGTGACAGCCTGGCGATTAACCTGTTGCCCGCCTGCCAGATTGCCGACGACCTGTTCAGCCTGCGCACAACCCGGCCACGATGGACCATTGGCCAGTACCTGGCCCAGCACTTGCCGAAACGGTTTGCCCAGGCCTTCACCGAATTGCAGGGATGGAGCGGCCCTTTACAGGAATACAAGAACAGCGATATCGAACAGGCAGCAAACATCCTCGGGCAGTGGTCGATCAAGCCCGGCGGCACCGAGGGCTACAGAACGGCGGAGGTTACCCTGGGGGGCGTGAACACCCGCCAGCTCTCCTCCAAAACCATGGCGGTTCTAGAAAAGCCAAACCTGTATTTCATTGGCGAGGTGGTGGATGTTACCGGCCATCTCGGCGGCCACAATTTCCAGTGGGCCTGGGCATCCGCTGTGGCGGCGGGAAACGACGCCTGAAAGCAGCGACTCGCCCGCCACGCGCACCAATTCAAGCTCCCGCGGGAATAAGCCTTGAGGCCGGTCCCGTACAGACGCCGGAAAACACGCTCCCGGTCCGCTTCAGGAATCTCCGGGGCAGCAGTCTAGGACATCCAGCGCCCCAGCGGCGTCTTGCGCCAGAGGAAGTCCATCAGCTTGCGCATGCCCTCGGCGTTTTTCACCGTGTTGGGATAGCCATTCTGCATCTTGCCGCCAAAGCGGTCGATGACGATAGGCATTTCGTGGCAGTAGCCGCGCAGGCCCTTCTTGCCATTGACCTGGCCGATGCCTGAGTTCTTGCGCCCGCCAAAGGGCGCCGCGGGAATGCCGTAGCTCAGTGCCATGTCGTTGACGCTGCAGGAGCCGGTGTCGATGGCGGCGGCAAGGCGGTAGCCTTTTTCCTTGTCTTTGGTCCAGACGTTGCCATTCAGACCGAACTCGGAATCGTTGGCCAGGCGCAGGGCCTCCTCTTCATCCGCTACCCGCTGGATACAGAGAATGGGGCCGAAGGTCTCGTGCAGCATGATATCCATGCTGTTGTCGACTTCGGTCATGACCGTGGGCTCGTAGTACAGGCCCGCCAGGTTCGGATTGCGGCGCCCGCCCAGGTGGATGGTGGCGCCCTTGGCCCGGGCGTCCTCGACGTGGGCCTCGATAATGGCCAACTGCCGGTCCCAGAACACCGCACCGACGTCCTCGGCAAAGCCGTGCTCCGGCCCCTGCTTCAGGTGCTTGCCCTTCTCCAATACCAGGCGCAGGAATTCATCGTAGACCTCACTCACCACGTAGATGCGCTCGGTGCCGCAGCAGTAGTGGCCGGTGTTCATGCAGGAGCCCAGCCAGGCGCCATCGGCGGCGCGGTCGAGGTCGGCATCGGCGCAGACAATCATGGCGTCGTTGCCCCCGAGCTCCAGGGTGCAGGGAATCAGCTGTTCCGCACAGGCTACCGCGACCTTGCGCCCGGTGGCGACACTGCCGGTAAAGGACACCTTGTCGACGCCGCCGCGCACGATGGCAGCGCCGGTGTCACCATCCCCCAGCAGCACCTGCAATACGCCCGGCGGCAGGCCGGCATCGTCCAGTATCTTCTGCGCCAGTTGCGCCGAGAAAGGCGTGACCTCGGAGCCCTTGGCCACCACCGCGTTGCCCGCCAGAATGGCCTGCACAGCCTGGTTCATCACCAGCACGAAGGGTCCGTTCCAGGGCGTGATCAGGCCGACCACCCCCAGCGGCTTGTAGAGGATGCGCAGCTGCTTGGCGATGCCGATGACGCCGTGCACCCGCCGCTTGCGCGGCTTGAGAAAGCCCTCCGCGTGCTTGGCGTAGTAGCACAGGGAATCCGCCACCGAGAAGATCTCCATGCTCATGGCATCGGTGCGGGCCTTGCCGGTCTCCGCCACCACCGTGTCGATGATCTCGTCCTGGCGCTCCAGCACCAGTTGCAGGGCGCGCTCGGCGACCTTCACTCGCTCGCGTATCGGGGTGGCCGCCCAGCCCGGCTGGGCCGCACGCGCGGTGGCAATCGCTGCGGCCACATCGTCGGCATTGGCGCAGACCAGTTCGCCACAGGGCTCGAGGGTGACCGGGCTGCGCAATTGCAGGTGGCGGCGGGCGTCGGCGGATTCAATCGGTTCATACAGGGCCATGGCGGGACTCTCCGGGGGCGGCGTGGGCAACCAAACTAATAACCATTAGCATCGGTGTCAATAGCCGGATTCCGCTACACTCAAGCGATGACCAGCCACTTGCGAACCTGAGGGCTCTCCTCCTTGCACATCCTGGTACTGAACAGCGGCAGCTCGACCCTCAAGTACAGCGTCGTGGACACAAGCGCCAACCACAGCCTGTACCAGAACGTTCTTGAATGGACCGTTGCCGACGGCGGCGAGCCGCCACCGCTACCTGACCTGGATTTCGCTGGCACCAATACAGCCATTGACGCTGTGGCACATCGGGTAGTGCACGGCGGCGCGGATTTCAGCGGCCCCGCGGAGCTGACCGATGATACCGTTCAGGCGATAGAGCGGGCCTCCGCGCTTGCCCCCCTGCATAACCAAGCCGCCCTGCAGGTAATTCACCACGCCCGCCAGCGCTACCCCGGCCTGCCGCAGATTGCGGTCTTTGACACCGGCTTCCACCGCGACCTGCCCGAACATGCCCGCCGTTACGCCGTGCCCGATCACTGGCATCAGCAGCATGGCCTGCGCCGCTACGGTTTCCACGGCATCTCTCATGCCAGCGTGGCGCGACAAGCGGCCAGCGCCCTGCAGCGCCCGCCCGCAGAACTGCGGCTGATCAGCCTGCACCTGGGCAGCGGCGCCAGCGCCTGCGCCATTGCCGGCGGCCGCAGTATCGACACCTCCATGGGCATGACGCCCCTGGAAGGCCTGGTCATGGGCACCCGCAGCGGTGACCTCGACATCGGCGCTGCCCTCCATGTCGCCCGTCGCGAAGGCTGGACCCCGGAGCAGCTGGAGCAGGCACTTACCCGCGACAGCGGCCTCCAAGGCCTCTGCGACGACAGCGAAATGCGTACCATTCTGGCGCGCTGCCAGCAGGGCGATGACCGGGCGCTGCTGGCACTTTCCATCTACTGTTACCGCATCCGCAAGTACATCGGCGCCTACATCGCCGTCCTCGGCGGCCTCGATGCCGTAATCTTTACCGGCGGTGTCGGCGAAAACGCGGCTGCCGTCCGCGCCGGCGCCTGCGAAGGCCTGAGAACCCTGGGTATCGCTATAGACTGTCAAAAAAATGCACTAACATCGGGAGACCAGCCTACAGCCATCCAGACAGAGGACTCCGCCATCGCCGTCCTCGTCATCCCCTCCCGCGAGGACCTGGAGATCGCGCGCCAGACCGCGGAATTCCTCGCCCAGCGGAGTAGACAGAATGTCCACTGAAGCCAAGCCCCTGACCACCGACGAACTGCAGTCCATCGACGCCTACTGGCGCGCCTGCAATTACCTCGCCGCCGGCATGATCTACCTGCGGGAGAATCCGCTCCTGCGCCAGCCCCTGGAAAGCAGCCACATCAAACAGCGCCTGCTGGGCCACTGGGGTGCCAGCCCGGGGCTGGCGTTCATGTACGTACACAGCAACCGGCTGATCCTCAAGCACGACCTCAACGCCATCTTTGTTGCCGGCCCCGGCCACGGGGCTCCCGGCGTGCTGGCGCCGGTGTACCTGGAGGGCAGCTACTCGGCGGTGTATCCGGACATGAGCGAGGACGCGGAGGGCATGGCGCTGCTGTTCCGGCAATTCTCCTTCCCCGGCGGCTTCGGCAGCCACTGCACTCCGGAACTGCCCGGCTCTATTCACGAGGGGGGCGAACTCGGCTACAGCCTGTCGCACGCCTTTGGCGCCGCTTTCGACAATCCCGACCTGATCGTGGTGACCGCGGTCGGTGACGGAGAGGCGGAAACCGGGCCGCTGGCAACCGCCTGGCATTCCAACAAGTTCCTGCACCCCATCCGCGACGGGGCGGTGCTGCCCATCCTTCACCTCAACGGCTACAAGATCAACAACCCGACCCTGCTGGCACGGATCCCGCGGCAGGAGCTGGAGCAGTTGTTTCTCGGCTACGGCTGGACGCCCATCTTCGTTGAGGGTGAGGAACCGGAACTAATGCACCAGCAGATGGCCGCGGCCATGGATCGCAGCATCGCCATGATCCGGGACTTCCAGCAAAAGGCTCGGGCCAGCGGCGTTGCCAGCCGCCCGCCCTGGCCGATGATCGTGCTGCGCTCGCCCAAGGGCTGGACCGGTCCGGCCGAGGTGGATGGCAAGAAAGTCGAGGACTTCTGGCGTTCGCATCAGGTGCCGC
>JBLRXF010000032.1:0-14507 GCA_047920875.1 Haliea sp.
CTTGCCGCTGGTGTCCGTATCGTCGGGCAGGCCCATCCATGCCGGCGGCCGGTAGCTGCCATCGGCGACCGGGAAAATCAGCGTCATGGTGTCGTAATAGAATCGCTCAGGGTCGGTTTCATGGGGCAGGAAGCGCATCAGGAAAACCGCCTCCGGGTGGCAGCCGATCTGCACGTTGGGAAAGATGCCGGTGGCCCAGCTATCCGACAGCTGGCCGTCGACAAAACGGTCGTACTCCAGACCCAGGCGCTCCGCCCGCTCACGCTTGCCGAGCTGAATGGCGCGGCGCACGTCGGCGGCGGTACCGGTAAAGCCCTTGGCATCAATGCCGGCATCCGCGAGCATCATCTGCAGGCCCTCGGTCACCGTGGTCTGGTCGTGAATGCGCGGACTGGGCTGGCCCAGTGGCACGATCATGCGGCTGGCCCCGTTCGGGTACAAATCGTATTGCACGTTCAGATCACCCATGACGCCGCGGGTTTCCGGGTGCACCGCATGCAGGTGATAGCTCTCGTAAAAGGCTTCCACGCCCACTTTCCAGTTTGCGCCCCACTCGCTGCGGACGTGGCGCACGACCTTCATTTCATCGAGACGGTAGGCTTCCAAGTAGCCATCGGGCAAGCCGATCGCCTCCTTGAGCGGCCCCGGATTGGCATCCATGTTGATGAACACGATACCGGCCAGTGTGTCGCAGGCCACCGGCTTGAGGCCGGGGCGATGGGCGATCACTTCGGGCTTGAAGTACTCTTCGTCCGTAATCCGCCGCAGGTCGCCATTGTTGTGGAAGCTCCAGCTGTGGAAGGGGCAGACGAATACCTTGCGGTTGCCGCGCTCATCGTGGACCAGGCGGGCACCGCGGTGGCTGCAGACGTTGTAGAAGGCGCGGATACCTTCCTCCGTGCGCGTGACAATGATCGACTCATTGCCAATATCGAACAGGAAGAAGTCGCCGACCTTGGGGATATCCGCTTCGACCCCGGCAATGAGCCAGCTGCGGGTCCAGACCTTGTCCCACTCGCGGGCCATATAGTCGCGGCTGAAATAGCCCTCCTTGCCGGCTATTTCCACGCCATTGTCTAGCTCTGGCTGCTTCGATTCCAGAGATTGTGCAGGGGCATCCGGGTTGATGACTGCTATGGGAATTCCTTTCGCATTCATGGCTGCTCTCCTCTACTCTCAAGTGTAAATACTGGCAGACTCACGCTTTCCGACCAGGCCGCAAAATCAACCCGCACCGGCAAGCCCACCGCAACGTCCTCCGGGGCGCTGGCGACGATATGGCTCATCATCGTCGGCCCCTCTTCCAAAGTGATCAGGGCCACCACGTAGGGTGCCTCATAGGCGGATGAGATTCCCCGCCGCACTACGGTGAAACTGCTGATCCGGCCGCGACCGCTGGCGGCGGCCCAGGACAGATCGCGACTGTGGCAGTCCGCACAGATAATACGCGGATAGAACTGGTAGGCACCACAGCTGCCACAGCACTGCAGACGCAGCTCACCCACACGACAGCCAGAAATGAAGGCTTCGGCCAGGGTTCCAGGTGTAGGCTGAATCTTGTTCATATCAAGCCCTTTCCCTGCCAAGAATCAGCGTACTGTGACTGGACATGATCCCGCCCTGGGCGTGCAACAGACCGACGCTGGCGTTGGCCAGCTGCCGTTCCCCCGCGCTGTGGCGCAGCTGCCAGACGGACTCTGTGAGCGCAAACATGGAGCCGGGATTGCCCGGGTGACAATGTGAGAGCAGGCCGCCGTGGGTATTCACCGGCAGTGCACCATCAGGACCGATGCCAGCGCTGGTGATGAAATCGCCTCCTTCGCCTTTGACGCAGAATCCCAGGTCCTCGAGTTCTACCAGTACCGTCGGGGTGAAGCAGTCATAGAGCTGGGCAAAATCCACGTCCCGGGGCCCCAGCCCCGCCATGGCATAGGCGCGCTGGCCCGACTCCACCGCGGCCGACGTGGTCAGGCTGCGCGCCTGGCTGATGTGTTCGTGGCTGTGGCCTTCGCCAATCCCCAGCAGATAGACCGGCGCGTGAGGAAAATCCCGGGCCCGTTCGGCGGAGGTCAGGACAATGGCCGCACCGCCATCCGAAACCAACGAGCAGTCCAGCAGATGCAGGGGGTCGGCAATCATGCGTGAGCCAAGCACATCGTCAATTGTGATCAGCTCGCGCATCTGCGCCGCGGGGTTGCGCGCCGCATGGGCGCGGCAGGCTACGGCGACCGCGGCGAAGTGCTCAGGCCTGGTACCGTACTGGGCCATGTGGGCCTGGGCGATCAGGGCGTAGTAGGCTGGCACCGTGGGGCCATAGGGCTGCTCGTACTGCGGATGTCCGGTGGAGGACTGCATGAGCATGGCCTGGTCGCGTGTGAGCCCGCTGCGCAGGCTATCCGCCATGGCAATGACGATGGTTTCCGCCATACCGGTGGCAATCGCCGCGGCAGCATGATGCAACACCGAAAACGTGGTGCCACCGCCGGCGCCGGCGGCAAAACAGTAGCGCGGGAAAATCTGCAGATACTCGGCGATGGCCTCCGCATGGTAGAGCATGGGCTGGGACATGCTGTTGCAGGTCACCAAGCCGTCCACCTGAGTCTTGTCAAGGCCGGCATCCGCCAGGGCCAGCAGAATCGACTCTACACAGAGCTCTGTCGCGGTAGCGTCAGGCACAATCCCCACACGGGTATCCGCAGCTCCGACAATGGCGACTTTGCCGCGCAAGCTATTCATCAGGCGTCCATCACCGCAGTAGCGACACCGGGCGTGATAACCTCACCGGCCTCATTTTTGATAAAGACTTCGATCTGCACCTCACCGCTTGCCAGATCCACCGCTGTGACAGTGCCCCCGGAACGGAGCGTTTCACCGATGTAGCTCGCAGCACGATTGGAGTATTCAATGCTTACCAGACGGCCCGTATCACCAAGCCACTCCTCCACGCACTGGTTCAACCAGTCACCCAACATCGGTCCAGCTATTACCAGCCCAGGGTAGCCCTCTACCTCCGTCGCATAGGGGTAATCAAAATGAATACGGTGTGCGTTCCACAGTACCGCGTTGTACAGGAACAGCTGCACGTTGTCGGGCGTTAATTCACGCTCGGGCAGCTGGTCTCCCACCTGTACCGTCGCCCGCGCCAGTCGCTTGGTCAATGCCACAATCATTACCTCAGGATTCTGGTGGTTTGTTCGCGAATCACCGGCTCACCGGCATCGTTGACGATCTGCATGTCCAGGTCGTAGAAAATCAGGGGGCCTGAGCGCCCGTGCTTTTCGTAGATATTGGTCAGAGTACGCGTCGCGGTCAGCCAGTCGCCGGGATACACAGGCTGCAGGTAGTCGATCTTGAGACCACCCGCCATCGCCTTCTCCAGCGGGAACTTCGGCAGCAAGGTGTCGATGGACACACCGTCGGGGGTCAGCTCCTCCAGTTCCACCACATCCCAGAACAGGGCAACGTGAAACATGGGCGGCGCCTGATCACCATCCAGATACTTGCGCTGGCGATTGCCGGTGGCAATGGCGTACTTGCGAATATCGCGCCGGGTCACCAGCTCGCGGTGCGGCGCACTTTGGCGGCCAATATTGGCGAGCAGCTCGTCACTGAGCAGGGTGGTCATACCTTTCTCTCTCCGGTGTTCCAATAGGGATCGCGCAGTTCGCGCTTGAGGATTTTGCCGGTGGGCGCCTTCGGCAGGCTGGCAACAAAATCCACCGAGCGGGGCTTCTGATAGGACGCCAGATGCTGGCTGGCGGTGGCAATAATATCGGCCTCGGTCGCACTCATACCAGGCTTGAGCACGACCACGGCCTTGACCGACTCGCCCCACTGCGCATCCGGAATACCGAATACGGCGGATTCAAGCACCGCGGGATGCTGGTGAATGGCAGCCTCAACCTGGGTGCTGTAGATGTTCTCGCCGCCGGAGATGATCATGTCCTTGGCGCGATCGACAATGAAGATGTAGCCATCCTCGTCCCAAACTGCGACGTCACCGGTGTGCATCCAGCCGTCCCGCAAGGTCTGCGCGGTCAGGTCCGGACGCCGCCAGTAGCCAACCATATTGGCTTCGGACTGCACCAGAATCTCGCCGGGAGTATTACCATCACGGGGTACCGTGTTGCCATCGGCATCCACCAGTTTGATGGTGGTCATGAACCCTTCCCGGCCACAGGAACTGAGGCGCTCAGGATGAATCCCGGCGATGGCGTCGCGATGATCTTCCTGAGACAGGAAGCTCATGGTCATGCCTTCCGTTTGACCATAACCCTGGATCAGGGTGCAGGGAAACGCTGCCAGCGCCGCCTTGACCACACTGTGGGGCATGGGGCCGCCGCCATACTGGATATTGCGCAGGCTGCTCAGGTCATAGTCGGCGAAATTGTCCACCGCCATCATCCAGTTGAGCATGGTAGTGATGCCGAGAAAGGCCGAGACACGTTCGCGCTGGATAACTTCCAGTGCCAGCTTGGCCTCGAAGTTGATCAGCACCAGCGGGCAGCCGTGGGCCATGTAGTTCATCGCCAACCCCACCGGGATGTGGAACATCTGCCCGGTGAGCATGTACACATCCGAGGGCACGATACGCTCGGCCACGGTCTGGTTGATCATGCCGGCAAACAGGGAGCGGTGCGTGTGCAGCGCACCCTTGGACTCGCCGGTGGTGCCGCCGGTGTAAAGGATCAGGGCGGGATCGTCCCCCGCTACCGCAGCTGACTGCGGGGGCTCTTCGGCGCTGGCGGCGGCCACCAGGGCGTCGTAACTGGCATCGCTGCCTTCACCAAAGCCCAGGCGAAGGGGAATACTCGCCTCGGCGGCAAGAGTAGCCGCCGCTCCTGCGTACTCACCTGAGTGAACGAGCAGGGCAGGCTCTCCTCCGGCGGTAATCTTCAACAATTCAGCCCCACCAAGACGCCAGTTCAGCGGCTGTACGATCAGGCCAATGCGCGCGCAGGCGTAGTAGACTTCCATGTACTCAATGCAGTTCTTCGCCAGCACGGCGACGCGATCACCCTTGACCAGCCCCAGCTGGGTCGTCAGCGCGTTGCCCAAACGGCGTACGCGTTCATCTAGCTCGCCGTAGCTCATGCGCCGATTGTTTGGCACATCAATCAGCGCCTCCCGATGCGGCGCCAGACGCGCTGTCTTGGCCGGAATTTTCCCGATATTCACCAAGGAGACCTCAGTAGCTCTTGTCAAGTTCAAGGTGGCGCTGCAGCAGCTGCCAGACACCCTCACGCTTGACGACGCGATCATGATAGACGCCGGCTGTCAGCAGCGAGATAGCCCCGTTCTCGGTCGCAAACAGGGTCAGGTTGGACAGCACAGCAATGCCCTCTCCGCTGCCTGTGTCGGCGGGAAAAAAGATATTGGAGACCACGTGACGACGCTTGTCGGTCTGCTCGGCCATGGCGCCGGTCATGAGCTCCATGATGCCATCCCGGGTTTCAAAGGGGCCGATCGGATCGCCGCCGGCAATGCGTATGCTGAATGTGGCGTCTTCAGCAAAGCTCGCGGCCAGCATCTCCACATCGCGCTCGTCCAGGGCATAGGCCGCACGGGACAGCAACTCATGAATGGCGAGCTTTTCGCCGCTAGTCAGTTCAACGCTCATACTCTATCTCCCATACCGAGAACGTCGAGAGTGCCACGCCAGGCCAGGGAACCCCCGTCAATGAGCCAGACGGCTCCGTTGATGAAATTGGCCGCGGGGCTGGCAAGAAAGCACACCAGTTCTGCCACATCCTGGGGCTGACCCATCCGCGGAATCAAGTGGGTCATGGTCATCGTGTTAAGCATGGCCTCCTGATCAGGCACGGCAGCCAGAAAATCATCGACCATTTTCGTGCGAATGGAACCGGGGCAATAGCAGTTCACGCGGATGCCATCGGGGGCAAGGTCTACCGCCAGCATTTTCGTCATCCGAGCGCGCTCTCGTGAACACCGGCGTTGTTGCGCAACACGTCAATGCCGCCAAGCTGCTCAGCTGCGGCCTGCATCAGAGCCTGCACCTGTGCTTCGTCGCTGACGTCACAGTGCTGGTAGAAGGCAGTGCCACCCTCGGCGCGAATGGCCTCGGCGACCGCCTGACCGTTGGCGTCGTTGGTATCCGAAAGCATGACCCGGGCGCCATAGCTGGCCGCCAGGCGCGCCGTGCCAGCGCCAATGCCGGCGCCAGCACCCGTAATGACGAAGTTGAGTCCCGTTATCTTCATTATTGTTGGTCCAGTCCACTTGCCACGATAATAGTTTGATTTTGAATAATCTTCAAGACGGAATTGGGATTCAATCTGGACAAACCCGTAGCCGGCTGGCGGGTTAACTGCTAAAGTCCGGCTTCATGGAAAAATCCCCCGCGATATCGCGCCAGCGCCCCGCCGCACCTGAATTGGGAGCACCCGTCGTGCGCCGCGACGGCCGCGGAGAAAAGCGCCGCCGTCGGATCTACAAGTCCCTGCACGACTGCATCATCACCAAGGGCTACATGAAAACCACCCTCGCCGATATCGCCGAGGGTGCGGGCATGACTGCCAGTCATCTGTTGTATTACTTCAACGGCAAAGAAGCCATTCTTGAGCAGTACTTCGCCAATGTGTCAGTAAGATTCCTGGAAAAAATCGAGTCATTCTCACAAAATCCACCGCAGCAGCAGGTGCGGCTGTTGGCAGATTTCTGGTTCCGGGGAGAGACCAGCACGCGGCTCGAAATCGGCTTCATGCTGGAATGTTTCGGTGCCGCGGTAAACGATGACGTCCTGCGCGTAACCAAGGCAGATTTTGACAGCCGCTGCAAGGCACACCTGGTTGAGATCTTCCTCGCTGCGCCCGCACTGGTGCTCGACGACGCGAGTGATTCAGCGGAGATCGCCTACTCAATGATGATCGGGCTGCGCTCCGCCGTGTATTTTGATGAGGACATCAGCCTCGATCGCGCACACCGCCTGTTCACCAATACCGTCAACAGGATGTGCGGCTTCGAGGCCTAGCCGACTAGCGTAGCCGCGGCAGCACCTTCTCCGCGATATAGCGCAGACGATTGTTACCAGACTCCAGCGGCTCACCGGGGAATTGCGCCCAGAAGTGGATATCGCTGATCATCGGGTAATCACGCACCAGCTTGCTGAGATTCGCCACCGCCATGTCCGCATCCCACAGCTCGTAGAGGCCGTTCTCAATCGCTGTGAATACATCGTCAAATAAAGTCGCATTCTCGGGTGGACCAAAGGCGCCCCACTTGATGTACTCGTTGGCCTGGTAAAGGATATGTTCGCCGATACGCCGCGCTTCGGCTTCCGGGTCTTCGGCAATGATCGCCCAGCATCCCAGTACCACATTGCCCTGTTCAAGGGTCTTGCCCTGATTGAGCAGAGCTTCGCAATAGGTATCCAGGCCCAGACCGCCTGTGCAGAGGAACCCATCCGCCACCCGCGCTGCCCGATCAATCGCCGGTGGAGCCATCCCGCCCAGCAGGATTTTCGGCGCATGCACGGGCGCCGGCGTGACGCTCAGATCACCCACGTTAAAGCGCTTGCCGCTGAAATTGACCGGCTTGCCTGACCAGCTGCGACGGATCACCTCGATCCCCTCCTCCACCAGACTGGGACGGTGTGACAATTGACGCCCGAACTGGTCGAACTCCAACTGCCTGTAGCCGATCCCCACGCCGAGGTCGAAACGGCCGCCGCTGAGGAGTGACACGGTGGCGCAATCTTCGGCCATGCGCACCGGATCGTGCAGGGGCAACAGCATGAGGTTGGTGCCAATATGCATAGCGCGGGTGCGCGCGGCAATGGCCGCAGCGATCACCAGCGGTGAGGGCGTGTAGCCGTCATCGCAGAAATGGTGCTCGGTAAGCCACACTGAGTTGAAACCCAAATCCTCGGCAGCGGCAATCTGGTCGAGACGACTGGCGTAGAACTGTTCGAAATCCTCGCGCCAGGGCGCCGGGTTGCGAAAGTCGTACCAGAGACCGTAGTTTACAGGTGATGTCATGTGCGGATTCTCCAGCGCTCAGACGTTGTCAGCAAGAAAGGCGAGCAAATCAGTGTTATAGCGGTCCGCCACCTCAACGAAAGGTGCGTGACCAACCCCCTCGTATTCCACTACCCGGGCCTTGGCGTTGTGCTCGCCCACCCAGCGGCAGATTTCCGGCGCGACAAACACATCCGCGGTGCCCACAAAAGAAATGATCGGGAGGTCCAGAGCCGCGAGTTGGCGACGCTGGTCCAGCTGCGCCAGCTGGCCGAGAGTCACGTGCGCCATAGGCGAAGCCTCGCAGAACACCTGCCACATCCAGTTGACCAGAGGCTCGCCAACGTCCACGGCACAAACCGCATGGGAGAGGCCGGCCAGAAAGCCGATGCGGTCGGCCTGCAGTGCCGCTACCGTGCCCGCCATGTCCTCGTCAGTACCGCCGGCCTGAAAATCGGGCTTTTGCGTATAAATCGGGGTGGCACCGCCAGTGAGCGCCAGGCCGGTGCAGCGCTTGCCGAGCCGATCTGCGGCTTCGACCGCGACTGCGCCGCCCAGAGACCAGCCATTCAGCACCACCGATTCAAGACCGAGCTCCGCAACCAGAGCCACCACATCACCGGCAATGGCGAGAATGCCCATATCGGCAAAGTCCTTGTCCGAGCGTCCGCAGCCGCGGTGGTCGATCATGACCACCCGGTGGCCCGCGGCCAGCAGCGCCGGCAGGGTATTGTCCCAGGCGCGGCAGCTGAAACCCCAGCCGTGGATCAACAGGATTGCGCTACTGCCACTGCCGTAGTCTTCGTAGTAAACGTGCTTGCCACAATCGGTCGTCAGATAAGCCATTGTTTTATTCCTTCTTGCTGAGAAGCCGTTTTATGTTGGCTTCGTAGTCGTTGAATATGGCCGGCAGGTCAAGTGCATCAGCGTTGACCAGCCACTGGTAGATAATGCCGAAAATAAAGGCGTTGAACTGCACCGAGAATTGCTCGGGGTTAATAATGGGGTCAATCTCACCCGCCTCGATACCGCCCCGCACCCAGCGGGCAGCGTCCTCACGGTAAACCCGGTGATGGTCCGCAAGCTTGCTGCGAATTCTGGAATCATGCCCCAGGGACTCATACCAGAGAATGTACATGGCCCGCATGTAGTTCGCTTCCGCGGTGAGGAAGTCGCGCAGGGCATCCAGTGCCGCCAAGACGGCCTCAATGCCGGTCTTGCCCCCCACATAACTGGTGAGGTGCTGCTTCCAGCGTCCATCAAAGCGCACGAACAGCTTGTTCAGGAAGCCTTCCTTGGAGCCGAAACGCGAGTGCGCCAGACCGCGGCTGTAGCCCGCCAGCTCCCCGATCTCTTTCAGGGTGGTACGCTCGGTGCCGCGCTCGATAATCAGCTGAATGGCAGCCTCAAACATGCGCTTGTCTGACAGCGCGGTCCGCTCTGCCTGCGTCCGGCGCCGGGTAGACACCTCCGGATGCTTCGCCTCTGCTCTCATCAATGATTCTCCCCGATGGCAACCTTCAGGGCCAAAGGTTGCACTTATTTTATTGTTTCAACATTGAATTCTCCGGCACCGTGCTGGAGACGCAACAGTTTCTTGTCCATTTTGCCGACGCTGGTCTTGGGTATCTCCGCGACGAACGCCCAGTATTCGGGAATCCAGAACTTCGCCACCCGGTCGTGCAAAAAGGCGCGCAGCTCCACAGCAGTGATTTCGCTGTCGGTGATCACAATGGCCAAGGGCCGTTCCTGCCAGCGCTCGTCATCGGTAGCGATAACCGCAACCTCCACAACAGAAGGATGGGCCAGCAGCGCATTTTCCAGATCGACCGAGGATATCCACTCACCACCGGACTTGATCACATCCTTGGTCCGGTCTGTCAGCTGGACGAAGTGTTTCTCATCGATATGACCAACATCACCCGTGCGCAGCCAGCCATCGGCGGTGAAGGAATCCTGGGCACTGTTCTTGTAGTACGCTCCCGTGACCCAGGGTCCGCGCAGCTGCAGCTCGCCGACATCGCGGCCATTGTGCGGTAATTCACGGCCCTCTGCATCCACTACACGGACCTGGACACCAGGTACAGGACGCCCACTCTTGGCTCGCCAGGGCGTCTCGCCTTCTGCACCCGGATCCCGGGGCGGATGCGACAGATGACACAGGGGACTGGTCTCGGTCATTCCCCAACCCTGCAGCACCGGCACTCCCCAGCGCTCGCGAGCGGCATCGATCAGCGCCGGTGCCACGGCGGCACCGCCGCAGACGAGCATCCGGAAGCTGCTCATGTCGAGTTCGCTGCGCTGTGAGGCACGCAGCAGGTCGCCAAGAATCGTGGGCACAGTCGCGGTAAAAGTTGGCTGGTTAGCGCGAATCATGGCCTCGATACCCGCCGCCTGCAGGTGGGGACCGGGCATGATGAAGTCGCTGCCGCTCATCCAGCCGCTGTAGGGCAAGCCCCAGGCATTGGCGTGAAACATCGGCGGCAGCAGCAGAATGCGATCGCGCTCGTTGATGCCAAAGGTATCGGTAGCCCGCGATGCCAGAGAATGCAGAAAAGTCGTCTTGTGGCTGTAAACGACACCCTTGGGGTTGCCTGTGGTACCGCTGGTGTAACAGATGGCGGCCGCCGTCGTTTCATCGATTTCGGGCCAGCCGAAGCGACCACTCTGGGCCTCCAGCAGCGCATCGTAGTCGGTGGCCGGAATACCGCCCACGTCCGCATCCGAGCCGCCCACCAGCAGAATGTGCTCGACGGTTTCCAGCAGCGGCACCACCGGCATGAACAGATGTTGCAAGCTGGCATCGAGGATAACCGCGCGGTTGCCAGCGTGGTTGATCACATAGGCGACCTGTTCAGGGGACAGGCGAATATTGACCGTGTGCATCACCGCACCCATGGAGGGAATCGCCAGATAGGCCTCCATGTGTGCCAGGTTGTTCCAGCTGAAGGTCGCGACCCGGTCGCCGACCTGAATTCCTAGCGCCTGCAGGCCCTGCGCCAGCCGCTCCGCCCGCTCTGCCACCCTCTGGTAGGGCGTCCACTGGGTGTCCTCGCCGTCAAAAACCCCAACCCGACTGTCGGGAAACACGGCGGCGCCGTGCTCCATGATCATCCGCACCGTCATCGGCAGGTGCATCATTGTCGCCATCATCTACAACCGTCTCCTTACCAGCGACCCTTGGCCGCTGCTTCCGCCTCGGCCAGCAGGGCCGGTACATCGTACTCCAGGCCGCGCGCGTAGGCCGAGTCCACTTTGCCCTGGCGATACAGGGCATAGGCTCCCTCCACGATCGCGGCCAGGCGCCAGAAGGCGAAGCACAGATAGAAATCAAGGTTGCCCAGTGGGTAGCCGGTAACGGTCCCCCAGCGCTCGGCCAGCGCCCGCCGGCTGATAATGCCGCTGCGGCGGCTCACTGCCTGGATATGGCGAAATCCCGGCGGATCCAGATCCCGGGGACCCCAGAACATCAGGAACAGACCGAGATCGGCGAGAGGGTCACCGAT
The DNA here is from genome assembly GCA_047920875.1 of Haliea sp. Taxonomy (GTDB): domain Bacteria; phylum Pseudomonadota; class Gammaproteobacteria; order Pseudomonadales; family Halieaceae; genus Haliea. Next base: position 11,483 of record JBLRXF010000032.1, read on the forward strand.
AGTCGCCAGCTCCCAATCAATCACTGCGGCCAGCCCCGGCCTGTCGGGATATGACAGCGTGTTGTCGAGATGGTAATCGCCGTGCACCAGCCCGACGGGGCCGTCAGCGGGCATGTTGCGCAGCAGCCAGTCGCCAAGTTCGTGCAACAGCGGCAGTTCACGCACCGGGGCCTCTGCACGCACCGATTGCCAACGGGTGATTTGGCGTTGCAGGAAATTGTCCGGGTTGCCGAACTTCTCCAGGCCGATGTCGCGCCAGGGGGCCCGGTGGATAGCAGCGAGTTCGTCAATCAGGTCCTCACCGAGCCGATTGACACTGTCGGCCCTGTCGGCGTAAGCGGGCGGCAGAGCATCCGTAATCGCGACGCCGTCAACATGCGAGACCAGCAGGAAGGGACGCCCGATCACGTCAGCGTCCTCGCACCAAGCCATCACCTTCGGCGCCTTGACGTGCCCCTGTATCGCTCTGAGCACTGTGGCTTCGCGTTCGATGCCGCGGTGCGCCGTGGCCGAAATGGTGTTCTCCGGCGGCGTCCGCAACACCAGCGGCCCGCTATCCGTTTCCAGCAACAGGGTCAGGTTGGCGTTGCCGCCGCTCAGTGCACGGACAACCCTCGCCCCCGGCATGCCCACCTCAGCGGCGACCCAGGCTGCCAGGGCCTGATCGAATGGATGGCCACTCATCCCGGCACTCCAAAACTGCTCAGCAGGCCGCCGTCCACTGGCACAAAAGCGCCGGTCATGTAACGAGAGCGGGCAACCCATTCCACCACCTGGGCAATTTCTCCAGGCTCGCCGTAGCGTCCCAGGGGTATGGTCTTGCGCATGGATTCCAGTGCTTTTTCTGACAGGCCGCTGGTCATCTCCGTCAGCACCAGCCCGGGAATCACAAGGTTGACGGTAATGCCGCGGGCGGCAAGCTCGATTGACAGCGCCCGCGTCAGGCCCGCGAGACCGGCCTTGGATGCCGCATAGGCGGAATCCCCGGGGAAGCCGCGGAACCCGACCACAGCACCCACGTTGACGATGGCGCTGCCGGCACCGAGGTGCGGATCCGCAGCACGGATCACGTTGACGGCGCCGCGCAGGTTGACATCGATAACGCTGTCCCAGTCTTCCAGAGCAATGCGACCGATGCGACCGCCGCGGTGCAGGCCTGCATTGTTGACTATAATGTCAACCCGGCCCCACTTGGCAATCACCGCCGCCACCGCGGCGGCGACTGCGTCGGCATCACTGACATCTGCGCGACAGCCCATGCAGTCGGTGCCGAGTGCTGCGGCGACGGAGTCGACCTCCGCGCCGCGTGCTAGGATGGCTACTTTGTCACCGGCGCGAAGCGCGCTCTCGGCGATGGCACGACCAATGCCGCGCGACGCCCCGGTAATGAACCAGATTTTTTGGTCTACCATAGTATTGAATCAACCCAAGTGAGTTTATTATTTGCTTGTTTGCATCTAACAAGTCTAAACTAGGCCTCGCTCAAGTCAAGCAAAAGTAGCATCGCCGGTGACATTGCACCGGCTACAGGGCTGGCAATACAGGCGCAGCGATGCAGACAGCCAGCATTCAAAAACACCGCACTACAAGGACATCACCGTGAGTTGGAGCTTCGAGACTGACCCTGAATTCCAGCAACAGCTGGACTGGATTGCAACCTTCACCCGGGAAGAGATAGAACCGCTGGACCTGGTGTTTCGCGGCCCCGGCGACCCCTGGGATCCGGATTCACCGGCTGCCAAGGCAATGGCGCCGCTGAAGGCCATCGTCAAGGAAAAGCGGCTGTGGGCCTGCCATATCGGCCCGGAACTGGGCGGCGAAGGCTATGGCCAGGTCAAACTGGGCCTGATGAACGAGATTCTCGGCCGCAGCCGCTTCGGCCCCAGCGTTTTCGGCTGCCAGGCACCGGATTCCGGTAACGCGGAAATCCTCGCCCACTTCGGCACCCCGGACCAGAAGAAGCGCTTCCTGCAGCCCCTGCTGGACGGCAATATCGCTTCCTGCTACTCCATGACCGAACCCCAGGCTGGAGCGGACCCTGCGGAATTTACCTGCACGGCCACCCGCGATGGGGACGAGTGGGTCATCAATGGCGAGAAGTGGTTTGCGTCTCACGCCCGCTTCTCCGAGTTTCTGCTGGTCATGGTGGTCACCAATACCGATGTCCCCATTCATGAAGGCGCTTCCATCATTCTGGTGGAGAAGGGCACTCCCGGCATGGAGATTCTGCGCAATTCAGCCGTAGGCCCCTATGTCGAGCAAGGTGACGGCGTGCACGCCTACATCCGCTTCACCAACTGCCGGGTGCCCGCCGAGAATTTGCTGGGCGATGAAGGCAAAGGCTTCCTGGTGGCACAGACCCGTCTCGGCGGTGGCCGTGTACACCACGCCATGCGCAGTGTCGCCGTGCTCAACAAGGCCATGGACATGATGTGCGAGCGCGTGCTCAGCCGCACCACCAAAGGCGAGCCGCTGGCCAACAAGCAGATGACCCAGGACAAGATTGCCGACTCCTATACCCAGATCCTTCAGTACCGTCTGCACGTGCTCTACACCGCGTGGCTGATCGACAAGTACAAGGAGTACAACCGGGAAGTACGCAAGGAAATCGCCGCGATCAAGGCTGCCACGCCGAAGGTGCTGCAGGAAGTAATCTACCGGGCCATGCACCTGCACGGCAGCCTGGGCATGTCAGATGAAGTGCCGCTGATGACTATGTGGGCGAATATTCCAGAGCTGGGCGTAGTCGACGGGCCCTCGGAAGTGCACAAGATCACCGTGGCGCGCACCGTACTGCGGGACTACAAGCCGGCGCCGGGCCTGTTCCCCACCTACCATACGCCCACCCAGCGTGAAGCGGCCATGAAGAAGTACGGCCACTTCCTCGACCAGGCCTGAAGGCTCTGGGGCAAAGCTGGGGACAGGTCTTGAAAAGACCTGCCCCCAGCCAGGCCTGCAGCAGCGCGCCCCCGCGATGGGGTTATCGCCCGCAGAGCGGGCTCCCACAAGGACCCGCCATTCCCGT